>NZ_BAAHNO010000009.1:0-23675 GCF_054656615.1 Arthrobacter sp. AD-310
CCCCCCCCCCCCCCCCCCCCCCCCCACCCCCCCCCCCCCGCCGTCGTACTGGTTGCTGCTAGCGGACCGGGTAGTCGCGCTCCGGCTCTCCGATGTAGAGCTGGCGCGGGCGGCCGATCTTGGTGTTCGGGTCGCTGATCATTTCGCGCCACTGGGCGATCCAGCCGGGGAGCCGTCCGATAGCGAACAGCACGGTGAACATCTTTTCGGGGAAGCCCATGGCCTTGTAGATCAGGCCGGTGTAGAAGTCCACGTTCGGGTAGAGCTTGCGCTGGATGAAGTAGTCATCGTTCAGCGCCTTCTCTTCCAGGCGCAGGGCGATGTCGAGCAGTTCGTCGTTGCCGCCGAGCTTGGTAAGGATCTCGTGGGCCGTGGCCTTGACGATCTTGGCACGCGGGTCGTAGTTCTTGTAGACGCGGTGCCCGAAGCCCATGAGGCGGACGCCGTCTTCCTTGTTCTTGACCTTCTCCATGTAGTCCTCGGGCTTGAGGCCCTCGGCCTGGATCTGGCGCAGCATCTTCAGAACGGCTTCGTTGGCGCCGCCATGCGCGGGGCCGAACAGCGCGTTGATGCCGGCAGAAACGGAAGCGAAGAGGTTGGCGTTGGAGGAGCCCACCAGGCGCACGGTGGAGGTGGAGCAGTTCTGCTCGTGGTCGGCGTGCAGGATGAGGAGCAGGTCCAGGGCCTTCACAATGACCGGGTCCAGTTCGTACTGCTCGGCGGGCAGGCCGAAGCTAAGGCGCAGGAAGTTCTCCACCAGGTTCATGGAGTTGTCCGGGTACAGCATCGGCTGGCCGATCGACTTCTTGTGCGCGTACGCGGCGATGACCGGGAGCTTGGCCATCAGGCGGATGGTGGAGACTTCCACCTGTTCGGCGTTGAACGGGTCCAGCGAATCCTGGTAGAACGTCGACAGTGCGGACACGGCCGAGGACAGGACGGGCATCGGGTGCGCGTCACGGGGGAAGCCGCCGAAGAAGCCCTTCAGCTCCTCGTGCAGCAGGGTGTGGCGCCGGATCTTCTGGTCGAACTCATCCAGCTCCGTGGGCGTGGGCAGGTTGCCGTAGATCAGCAGGTAGGACACCTCGAGGAAGCTGGAGTGCTGCGCCAGCTGCTCGATGGGGTACCCACGGTAGCGCAGGATGCCCGCATCGCCATCGATGTAGGTGATGGCGGACGTGGTTGCCGCGGTGTTCATGAAGCCGGGGTCAAAGGTGACTGCACCCGTCTGCTTCAGCAGCTTGGAAACGTCATAACCTTCGTTTCCTTCAATAACCGGGATGCGCGGGAGCTTGAGCTCGCCACCTGCGTGGAGCAGGGTCGCAGCGTTGTTGGTCTCAGTCATGGAGTCCCCTTCATGAGGCTTCTGGGCCTCTGTCGAAAGCTTGATCCAATATCAGGTGAGCCGCGCACTGACCCTGAGGACACAGGTTCCAACACCCGGGCTGCCTTCTTGTAGAAAGCCACCATTGATCACTTAAAAAGTACCGCCCCTTTGCCGGGTGCCACTAATCCGCGACGGTCCGATATCCCCTAAAATGCCCCTGATGTGGCGCGAGTCACAGCAATGTTACGCGCCTCACTGCCGCCCGGGGTCAGCTGAGCCGGGCGACAGCGGCGTCTATCCGCTCATCCGTGCCGGTCAGGGCCACGCGGACGTAGCCGTTGCCGGCATCACCGTAAAAGACGCCCGGGCCCACCACGATCCCGAGCTCCGCGAGCCGGCCAACCGTGGTCCACGTGTCCTCGCCCGCAGTGCTCCACAGGTACAGGCCGGCGTCGGAATCCTTGATCTCGAGGCCGAAGTTTTGCAGAGCAGGTACCAGCCGTTCCCGGCGTCCGCGGTACAGGTCCTTCTGGGCCTCCACGTGCGTGTCGTCGCCCAGCGCTACCCGCACGGCTTCCTGGACAGGGTAGGGCACAATCATGCCGGCGTGTTTGCGGCTGTTGATCAGGTTGGGCATCAGGTCCGGATCGCCGGCCACGAAGGCGGCACGGTATCCGGCCAGGTTGGACTGCTTGCTCAGGGAGTAAACGGCCAGCAGGCCCTGGTGGGATCCGCCTGCAACCCTCGGGTCAAGGATGCTGGGAACCGCCTGGCCGCCGCGCTGCACGTCCCAGGCCCCCCAGCCGAGTTCCGCGTAGCACTCGTCCGAGGCCACCACGGCCCCGAGTTCCCGGGCGTGGGCGACCAGCGCTTTCAGGGAGTCGGCGTCACGGACGCTGCCCGTGGGGTTACCCGGGGAATTGACCCAGATGAGCCGAACGCGTGACCGCGTGACGTCGTCGAGCTCGTCCAGGTTGTCCGTGGCGACGGACGTGGCGCCGGCCAGCGTCGCGCCGATATCGTACGTCGGGTAGGCGACCTTGGGGCGCACGACGACGTCACCCGGCTTCAGGCCCAGCAGCAGCGGCAGCCACGCAACAAGCTCCTTGGAACCCACGGTAGGCATGATGTTGCGCGGGTCCAGACCGGATACTCCCCTGCGGCGTTCAAACCAGGCTGCGATGGCCTCGCGAAGGGCCGGAGTGCCGTGGACGGTCGGGTAGCCCGGAGCGTCCGCAGCGGCCTTCAGGGCCTCCTGGATGAGCGCCGGCGTGGGGTCCACCGGGGTTCCGATAGAGAGGTTGACGGCACCGTCAGGGTGCTCCGAAGCCTTCGCGAGGTACGGCGCCATGGCCTCCCACGGGTAATCGGGCAGGTCAAGGCCGAACGAATTCACTGCTGCGGTCACCTTTTTCCGAGGGTCAGTGGTCTTGGTTCTGCGGAGGCAGCGCGGCGATCATCGGGTGGTCCTTGCCGGTGTTGCCGATCTTGGCGGCGCCGCCGGGCGAGCCGAGGTCGTCAAAGAACTCCACGTTGGCCTTGTAGTAGTCGGCCCACTCGTCCGGAGTGTCATCCTCGTAGTAAATAGCCTCGACCGGGCAAACGGGCTCGCAGGCGCCGCAGTCGACGCATTCGTCCGGATGGATGTACAGCGAACGCTCACCCTCATAGATGCAGTCGACGGGGCATTCTTCGATACATGCCTTGTCTTTGACATCTACACACGGCTGCGCGATTACGTACGTCACGTCCCTGGCCTCTCCACGTTGGTCCCGGCGACCCGCCGGTTCTTGCATCCGGCAGCTGTGGCCGGACTATTGACATCTGAGCCTATTATCTCCCAGCCCTTTCCCGCGAACCTAGCCGGACGCCTAGTATGAAGTGGTGAGTCAGCCCTCCCCCACGCCCGCCGGATTTCTTGCCTCCGCCGCTGCCGGAACCCGGGTGGTGGTGCGGTACCGGATCGACGACGGCCTCACCGACGCCCTGGGCCTCCTGGTCTCCTGCGACGCCGGTTCCTGCACTGTCCGCACCCGGCAGGCCGACGTCGTCATTGGCCTTGACCGCGTGGTGGCTGCCAAGGAAGTCCCCCCGGCGCCCCCGCGGCGCTCCCCGCGCGCCTAGGACCGGCCTCACCGCGCCGGGACTGCCCGGGCGCAATGTGCCCGCCCTTCACAGCGCACGGCGGTACGTGGCCAGGGCCTGATGCACCATCCGGACGAAGCCCCCGGGCTCCCGGAACAGCATCTCGAATGTCACACGGAGGGTTGGAACACCTTGAACGACCGTGACATTCCACCGCCGCCTGTCTTCCCGGTAGGCTTCCCGGCTGCTGTGGCTTGCATATCCGTCCGTCTCAATGCCCAGCAGGCCATCAACCAGCAGGTCAAGATGGCCCATCCCCGGGATTTTCACTTGCATCTCAACCGTCAGCCCGGCCTCTTCCAGCAGATAGCGGGCCATCGTCTCGATGATGGAACCGGACTGGGGCCGGATTTTCGCAACCAGGCCGAGAATCGCCTTCTCCCGCACAGGCCGGGAACCGTTCCCGCAGGGCCGGAAGCTGGACCAGCCCCGCCTTGACGGCGGACTCAGCGATGCTCAGCCCCTCAAGCGGCGGCAGGCAACGGAGTGATTGGCAGACGACATCCAGGGGCGACAGGGGGATGGCACTGCGGTGAACCACACAGCCCGGGATATGCTTCCCGTGCCGCGCGGCGAGATGTGGCATATCCGGGACCCGGACCACCCACAGCCCAGCGGCCAGCGCGGCAGTTACACAACCAGGAACCGCGTGGTGGCGGGCAGCGTGGACCACCATGGGATCCGCGTCCGGCAAGGCATAGACACCCCGGGTCACCCTCAGGACGGAGCCGTCGAGGACCCGGCTTTCCAGGTCGCGGCGGGTAACCCCGGCCCTCTTAAGGGCGCTGGTGTCCGAAACTCCCCCCACGGCCGTGAGGACTGACGTAGCAGTGTGCATGGGATGCATACTGCCCTGTTCCTGAGGCCGGACCGGCGGGCGGGAGTGACTATGTGGAAAAGTGCCATGCGCACCGAGGCAGCCGCTCACTGCGCAGGGACGGTCCCTGAACAACGAACTGCGGCCTCACTGCGCTGCCCGGCACAGGCCGCCCGTTAACCACGAATGCCGCCGGCGTGGTGCCGGCGGCATTCGTTAGGGATTTCGCGTTGTTACGCCTTGGCGCGGGCGCGGGCAGCCTTGGCACGCTCGTTGGTGTCGAGGATCACCTTGCGGATGCGGATGGCCTCGGGGGTCACCTCGACGCATTCGTCATCGCGGGCGAACTCCAGCGACTCTTCGAGGGTGAGCTCGCGCGGCGGAGTCAGGTTCTCGAAGCTGTCGGAGGAAGCGGCACGCATGTTGGTGAGCTTCTTTTCCTTCGTGATGTTCACGTCCATGTCGTCGGCGCGGGAGTTCTCGCCCACGATCATGCCCTCGTAAACCTCGGCGGTGGGCTTGACGAAGAACGAACCGCGCTCCTGCAGGTTGATCATGGCGAACGGGGTGACAACGCCGGCACGGTCGGCAACCATCGAGCCGTTGGTGCGGTACTCGATGGCGCCGGCCCACGGCTCGTAGCCCTCGGAGATGGACGCGGCGATGCCGGCACCACGGGTTTCGGTGAGGAACTTGGTGCGGAAGCCGATCAGGCCACGGGCAGGAACGATGAACTCCATGCGAACCCAGCCGGTGCCGTGGTTGGCCATGTTGGTCATGCGTCCCTTGCGGGCGGCCATGAGCTGGGTAACGGCGCCCAGGTATTCTTCGGGGACGTCGATGGTCATGTGTTCCATCGGCTCGTGGATCTTGCCATCGATGGTCTTGGTGACCACCTGGGGCTTGCCGACGGTGAGCTCGAAGCCTTCGCGGCGCATCTGCTCGACCAGGATGGCGAGGGCGAGCTCGCCACGGCCCTGGACTTCCCAGGCATCCGGACGCTCGGTGGGGAGCACCTTGATGGAGACGTTACCGATCAGTTCCTTGTCCAGGCGGTCCTTCACCTGGCGCGCGGTGACCTTGGCGCCCTTGACCTTGCCGGCAAGCGGCGAAGTGTTGATACCGATGGTCATGGAGATGGCGGGATCGTCCACGGTGATCAGCGGCAGCGGCTGCGGGTTTTCGACGTCGGTCAGGGTCTCACCGATGGTGATGTCTTCGATACCGGCGACGGCGACGATCTCACCCGGGCCTGCGGATTCGGCGGGCACGCGCTCCAGCGCCTTGGTGGCGAGGAGTTCGGTGATCTTGACGGTCTTCAGTTCGCCGTTCTGGCGCGCCCAGGCAACCTGCTGGCCCTTGCGGAGGGTGCCGTTGTAGATGCGGAGCAGGGCGAGGCGGCCCAGGAACGGGGAGGCGTCCAGGTTGGTGACGTGCGCCTGCAGGACACCTTCCGGGTTGTAGGTGGGAGCAGGGATGTGCTCGATGATGGTCTTGAACAGCGGCTCGAGGTCTTCGTTGTCCGGGGCGGAGCCGTTGGCCGGCTGCTCCAGGGACGCGCGCCCCACCTTGGCGGCGGCGTAGACGACCGGAACCTCAAGGACCTTGTCCAGGTCAAGGTCGGGGACGTCGTCGGCCAGGTCCGACGCCAGGCCCAGGAGCAGGTCCATGGACTCGTGCACGACTTCGTCGATGCGGGCGTCAGGACGGTCGGTCTTGTTGACCAGGAGGATGACCGGCAGGTGCGCGGCGAGGGCCTTGCGCAGCACGAAGCGGGTCTGGGGCAGCGGGCCTTCGGAGGAGTCGACCAGGAGCACAACGCCGTCCACCATGGACAGGCCGCGCTCCACCTCGCCACCGAAGTCGGCGTGGCCGGGGGTGTCGATCACGTTGATGGTGATGGTTTCGCCGTTGGAGGACGGACCGTTGTAAGCCACCGTGGTGTTCTTGGCCAGGATGGTGATGCCCTTTTCGCGCTCCAGGTCACCGGAGTCCATGACGCGGTCTTCAACCTCCCCGTGCGAGGCGAAGGAGTTGGTCTGCTTGAGCATGGCGTCGACCAGCGTGGTCTTGCCGTGGTCAACGTGGGCCACAATCGCGACGTTGCGCAGGTCACTGCGCGATGCAGTGGCTACCGCTGTGTTGGTGGTGGTTTCAGACATGCGTAATGGCTCGATTCAGTGGAGTCAGCTGTTGTATCGCGACATTTCCAACCGGAACGCACGACAGATCCGGCCCTTTGCACAGGGCGCCTTCCCCTATTCTACCGGCAGTGGCATTTATTGGCCTAAATATCCGGCCGCCATCCGCCCCTCCTGTGCACGGGGGATCGCGCCACCGGCAAAATAAGTGATCAAAATCACTGGCCTTTCGTCGAGGCATGCCACATGATTGCTCTGACCCACCGCACGACGCACTGAACAAGCCCGGAGACAGCCAATGAAGCAAGCCTCGGCCACCCGTCGCCCTGGCACCTCCGGACTGGCCGTCCTTGCGTTGTCAGGCGTCCTGGCACTCTCCGGCTGCAACCTGCCGGTTTCCCCGCCCAGCACCGCCGGTGCGGCACCCGCTGCCGCACCCGTTACTGCCGGGGGCGGGGCCGCTGCCGCTGCAGTGGCTGCCGGTGCGCAGGTCCGAAACCCTGCCAGCGGAAGGCTTGAGGCCGTGGTCCCGGACATCAGCCGGAGCGTCCTTCTGATTGGCGACTCGCAGTCGGAACCCGCGGACGGCTGGCCGCGGCTGGGCCTCGCCGCAGCAGGCTACAAGGTCTACTTCTGCGGGCGGGGCGGCACCGGGTTCGTGGCCGCCAACGGGCAGACCGGCAACTACGTCGACGCCCTGCAGGACGGCGACTGGCTACTACCGTCGGGAACACCGGCCCTGATCGTCATCCAGGGCGGCGGCAACGATGCCGCCACGGGGGCAAGCGACAGGCAGATCGTCGCCAATGCGGAGACGCTGATCGCCGAGCTGCAGTCCCGCTATCCGGGTACCCGGCTCGCCATGATCGGCACGCTCGCCCGCAGTAAGAACGACGGCGGGGGGCGGCGCACCGAAGTCGACGCACTGCTCGGCACGGTTGCTGCCCGGCACAGCCTGCCCTTCATATCGGTGGGCGACTGGTTGACCCGCTACGGGCTGGCAAAGGACCTCGCCGACGCGGTGCACATGAACGCCTCCGGCCGCCAGTCCCTGGGGCGCCTGCTGGATCAGCAGCTGAGGGCCCTTGGCCTGGACCGCAACACTGTTCCGGACACATCGCCTGTGCTGGCCGCCGGGGCGGGCACCACAACCGGGGATTAGGGCATAAGACCGCAGAACGGCTGGAGTCCGTGCCCGCGGGCACGGATTCCAGCCGTTCTGTCGGATGCGGCTATGCCACCTCTGGCGGCAGCATCAGCTTGGCGCCGGGGATAGCGTTGAGCAGCGCCTTGGTGTATTCCTTTTGGGGCGATTCGAAGACGTCATCCGTGGAACCGGTCTCCACCAGTTGCCCCTTCTCCATAACGCAGACGTGGTCCGCAATTTGGCGGACTACGGCGAGGTCGTGGGTGATGAAGAGGTAGGTCAGCCCGAGGTTTGCCTGCAGGTCCGCCAGCAGGTTCAGGACCTGCGCCTGCACCAGCACGTCCAGTGCTGACACCGCTTCGTCACAGATGATGACCTCGGGGTCCAGCGCCAGGGCGCGGGCGATGGCCACGCGCTGGCGCTGCCCGCCTGAGAGCTCATTCGGGTACCGCTGCATGGCTGACTGGGGCAGCGCCACCTGGTCCAGCAGTTCCCTGACCTTTTTCTCCCTGCTGGCGCGGTCACCGATCTTGTGAACCCGCAAAGGCTCCTCGATGGTACGGAAGATGTTGTACATCGGGTCGAGGGAACCATAGGGGTCCTGGAAAATCGGCTGCACCCGGCGGCGGAACTTGAACAGTGCCCCCGGCTTGAGCTGCGAGGTATCAACGCCGTCGAACACGATCCGGCCCGCCGTGGGCTTTTCCAACTGCAGGACCATCTTGGCCACGGTGGACTTGCCGGATCCCGACTCGCCCACAATCGCCGTCGTGGTCCCCCGCTGGACATCGAAGCTGACACCGTCCACTGCGGCGAAATCCGTTGCCCGGCCAAGGCCCTGCCGGAGCTTGTACACCTTCCGCAGATCCCGGATCTGCAGGACGTTGTCCTTCGCAGCGGTCTCGGCGGCGGGCGCGAGCAGGTCCGACGTTTCCACGCCCTGTTCCTTGGCCACCTGGATGCGGCGGCTGGCCAGCGAGGGCGCGGACTCGACGAGCCGCTTGGTGTAAGGGTGCTGCGGGTTCCGCAGCAGTTCCAGCGACGGGCCGGCCTCCACCACCCGGCCCTGGTACATCACCACGACTTTGTCCGCCCGCTCTGCTGCCAGCCCCAGGTCGTGGGTGATGAGCAGCACCGACGTGCCGAGGTCCGTGGTCATGGTGTCCAGATGGTCCAGGATCTGCCGCTGGACAGTCACGTCCAGGGCCGACGTCGGTTCGTCCGCGATGAGCAGGCGCGGCTGGCAGGACAGGCCGATGGCAATCAGGGCACGCTGCCGCATGCCGCCCGAGAACTCGTGCGGATACTGGTTTGCACGGCGGCCGGCGTCCGGCAGGCCGGCCTCGGACAGTACCTTGGCGATGTCTTCCGGCCCGCTGGGACGCCCGTTCGCCCGCAGGGTTTCCCGGACCTGGTAGCCGATCTTCCACACCGGGTTGAGGTTGGACATGGGATCCTGCGGGACCATGCCGATGGTGTTGCCACGCAGTTCGATCATGCGCTGCTCACTGGCGTGGGCGATGTCCTCGCCGTCGAGCAGGATCTGCCCGCCCGAGACCCTGCCATTGTTGGGGAGGAGGCCGATCGCCGCCAGGGCGGTGGTCGACTTGCCGGAGCCGGACTCCCCCACGATGGCCACGGTTTCACCGGGCATGATGGTCAGGTGGGCGTCGCGGACCGCCTGCACCTCCCCGCCGCTGGTCTTGAAGGTGATGGCGAGGTCGCGGATTTCGAGCAACGGCTTTATGCCTGTGGTGCCGGCTTCCTGGATGCGGACGTCTGGAGTTGTCATCTTCTGGTCTCTCATCGCTGACGGCTCTTGGGGTCGAGGGCGTCACGGACTGCATCGCCGAGCATGATGAAGCTCAAGACGGTGATGGACAGTGCCGCTGCCGGGTACAGCATGATCTCCGGTTTGGTGCGGATCGAAGCCTGCGCCCCGGCGATGTCGTTGCCCCAGGACATGATGCTTTGCGGCAGCCCGATACCGAGGAAGGACAGGGTGGCCTCGGCCACGATGAAAACGCCGAGTTCAAGGGTCGCCAGCACGATGATCGGAGCAAGAGCGTTCGGCAGCACGTGTCGCAGCAGCGCCCCGAACCTGGAGACGCCCAGCGCCTGGGCCGCGGTGACGAAGTCCGCATTCCGCACCTCAATGACGGCGCCGCGCGTGATGCGGGCCATCTGCGGCCAGGCCAGGAGCGAGATCACAAACACGACGGTCCACACGCTCTTGTTTTCGCGGAAGAGCGGAAGCTGGGTGATGACCAGCGCGCCGAGGATCAGTGGCAGCGCGAAGAAGATGTCACCCAAGCGGGCAAGGACCGAATCAAGCCAGCCGCCGTAGTATCCCGCCAGGGCCCCGATCGTCACGCCGATCACCAACACGCAAAGGACCGAGAGGATGCCCACGGACAGCGATGCCTGCGTCCCGTGAATGACGCGAGAGTAGATGTCGCAGCCCTGGAAGGTGAAGCCAAACGGGTGCCCGGGGGCAGGACCGCCCTCGGAGTTCGCCAGCTCACAGCCTTCATTCGGCGGTGTCGAGGTGAACAGCCCGGGAAACAGCGCCACAACGATCAAGGCGAGGATCAGCAGCGACGAAATGATGAACAGCGGACGACGGCGGAGCTTGCGCCAGGCGTCTGCCCAGAGGCTGAGCGGTGCCTGGTCGGTTTTGACCGCGTCCGTCGCCTGCAGCGGCGTCTCGTCGATGGGGGCAACGAAGTGGTTGTTACTGGTCATAGCGGATCCTCGGGTCAAGCCAGGCGTACAGGAGGTCGACAAGCAGGTTTGCCACCACGAACACCAGCACCAGCACACTGACGATGGAAACGATGGTGGGTCCTTCACTGCGGAGCACTGCCTGGTAAAGCTTGTTGCCGACGCCGGGAACGTTGAAAATGCCCTCGGTGACAATTGCTCCACCCATGAGGGAGCCGAGGTTGGCGCCCAGGTAGGTCACAACGGGGATCAGCGAGTTGCGCAGGATGTGGGCCAGCACTACCCGGGGCCGGGAGAGTCCCTTGGCGGTGGCTGTCCGGACGTAGTCCGCGTTCATGTTTTCGCTGACCGACGCCCGGGTCAGGCGCAGGACGTATGCGAAGGACACCAGGCCCAGTACCACTGCGGGCAGCAGGAGTGTGCCCCAGTCGGCGTTGGCGCCGACTGTGGGTTTTGCCCAGCCGAGTTGCACGCCGAAGACGAGCTGGAAAACGAAGCCGAGGACGAACGTGGGAACGGCGATGACTACGAGCGAGGCCACCAGGACGGTGGAGTCGAACCAGCCGCCGCGGCGCAGGCCTGCAAACACGCCGAAGGCAACACCGAAAATGGCCTGGATGGCGAGGGCTTCGATCGCCAGCATGGCGGTTACCGGAAACACCCGGGCCAGGCTCGCTGCGATGGGCTGGCCGGTGAAGTCGTTGCCCAGGTTGAAGGTGAAGAGGTTTTTCAGGAAAAGTCCGTACTGGACCCAGAATGGTTCGTCGAGATGGTACTGGCTCCGCAGGGTGTCGATGACGGCCTGCGGGGGCTGGCGGTCGCCGAAGAGCGCCGCGATCGGGTCACCCGGTAGGGCGAACACCATGTAGTACACCAGGAGTGTGGTGCCAAGGAAGACGGGGATGACCTGGAGGAGTCGGCGCAGGATGAAGCGGACCACAGGATCACCGGCCTTCCAGCATGGAAGAAAACAGGTTCATGAGTGCCTTCCTGCCGTGCAAGCGAATGGGGGCCCGGCCGTGACCGGACCCCCATGCGCCTGGTGGCAAGTGAGTTCTGGGACTACTTAGCCGTGATATCGAAGTAGCGGATGCCGCCGTTCCAGCCGGTCTCGGCCTTCACAACGTTGTTGCTCCACACGATGGGTCGTGCCTGGTCCCAGAGCGGCAGGCCCGGAAGGTCCTCGAAGAGAATCTCCTGTGCCGCGTTGAACTTCTCGTTGGCTTCCTCGGTTGTCTTTGCCGCGAGGCCCTCCTTGAGGAGCTTGTCGAACTCAGGGTTCGAGTACTTCTCGTAGTTGGATGATGCGTTGGTTGCCCAGACGGGTCCGAGGAAGTTGTACAGGGACGGGTAGTCGCCCTGCCATCCGGCGCGGGTCAGGCCCGGGAGGGACTGGGACTTGCGCAGGTTCAGGACTTCAGCGAACTTGGCGAAGGGCTGGATTTCAGCCTGGATGCCGAGGTTGTTCTTGAAGCCATTGGCAACGGCGTCGATCCATTCCTTGTTGCCGCCATCCGTGTTGGAGGCGATCTGGAGCGGCTTGGAGTCGTCGTACGGCTGGATCTTCTCGGCCTGCGCCCACAGGTCCTTTGCCTTGGCGGCGTCGAACTTGAGGACTTCGCTGCCCTTCAGGCCTTCCTTGAAGCCGTCGATGACCGGGGGAACGTATGCCTTGGCAGGGGTGCGGGTGCCGTTGAAGACAACCTTGGCGATTTCCTCGCGGTTGATGGCGTAGGAAAGGGCCTGGCGCCGGAGCTTGCCGGCTTCACCCTGGAAGTTGGGGTTGTACGGCGGGATGTTCAGCGTGGAGTTGGTTGCCACGGGCTTGGTGGCGTTCCGGTCCTGGAAGTCGGTGACGTAGGTCTTCAACGCATTGGACGGGAGCACGTCGGTGATATCCAGGTTGTCCGACTGCAGGTCCGTATAGGCCGGCTGCGGGTCCGTGTAGAACTTGAAGGTGACACCGCCGTTCTTGGCCTCGCGGGGACCGCTGTAGTCCTCGTTCTTGACGAGCGAAATGGACTGGTCGTGGACCCAGGCGCCTTCCTTCTCCATCTTGTAGGGACCGTTGCCCACAGGGTTCTCACCGAAAGCCTTCGGGTCAGCAAGGGCCGCAGAAGGAAGAGGGAAGAAGGCGGAGTAGCCAAGGCGAAGCGACCAGTCGGCTTCAGGCTGGGCGAGCTTCACCGTAATGGTGGAGTCGTCGGTTGCTGCCAGGCCGGACATGGTTTCGGCGGTCGGCGCCGGGGTGGTGGTGGTCTTGCCGTCAGCCGACTTTTCTTCGGTTACAGCGGAGACTTCCTCGTATCCGGCGATGGACTCGAAGAAGAAGCCGTTGTTCTGCAGGTTCTTCGAGTTTGCGGCGAAGTTCCAGGAATCAACGAACGTCTTGGCGGTGATTTCCTCGCCGTTGGTGAACTTCTGGCCCTGCTTGACCTTGATGGTCCAGTTCTGGGCGTCCGTGGATTCGATGGACTCCGCCAGGGCGTCAACGGGCTTGCCGTCGGCGTCGTAGGTCCGCAGGCCTTCGAAGAGGAGCTCGACCACGCGGCCGCCATACACTTCGTTGGTATTGGCCGGCAGCAGCGGGTTCTGTGGTTCGTTGCTGTAGGCGGTAATGACCTTGTTCGGATCGCCGGCTGATTCGCTGGCCCCCTCGGTGGTGCCGCCTCCAGCGCCGCACCCGGTCAGGGCAAGTGCGGCGATTGCCACGACGCCCAGTGCTTTGGAAGTGCGTGTGAAACGCATTCCGCCTCCTATGAGTTGTGGGAGAGAGAAGGGAAATCTTGTGCTTTCCCGCAGGCCAGCCACAGTCCGGAACTGTGACGCAGCCTACATATGACGATTAGCCTAACCGCATGGAGTCCAAATACTGGTACTCCGTTGCCAAACCGTGACCGGGGCGCTCCGATGCGTTGTCCGGTCCGCGGAAGTTGTGCACGTCACATGCTACTCGCCAGTAGGCTTAACGGCGAATCGGGCGCCGGGTGGGTCCCGGCGCCCGATTTTCGAAGGCATTGAGGAGGCATCAGCTGCTCAGGCCAGGCGCCAGTCCCACACGTTCCACCAGACGCCCAAAGGGCCGGAGCTTGATTTCACGCCCGTGATGCGCGGGCCAACAACGGTGGTACCGACGGTCTGGTACAGCGGCATCCCGTAGGCGTTCTCCCAAATCTCCTTGTCGATGCCGGCAAGGATTTCGTCCTGCTTGCCGATATCGGTCGTCCGGGCGAGCTGCTCCATGGCTTTGTCGGCATCGGGGTCGGAGAAGCCGTTGAAGTTGCTGCCCGCCCCGGTGCGGAAGATTTGTGGAACCCTGCTGACACCAGCACTCGTACCGATCCAGCCGAGCAGCGCGGCGTCGTACCCGGACCCGCCCAGGGACTTGGCCCAGTCCGCGCTGCCCTGCCCGCCGTCCACGACCTGGAACCCCGCAAGGGCTGCGGAGTCCCGGATCAAGGCAAAGGCCCTGGCCCGGTTTGGGTTGTCCCGGTTGTAGAGGATCCGGATAGTTGGGGTGGCGCCGTCGAGGAGGTCCCTGGCGGCGTCGATATCCACCTCTGCATATTCGGACGAGCCGTTGTTTTTCGCCGTGTCGGCGTATCTCGGCTGGGCCGGAAGGAAGACGTGCGAGTCGAGAGGTTTGGCGTCCGGCAGCAAGTCTCCCACCACTGCGTCCACAATGTCCTGGCGCGGAACTGTCTTCAGGAAGGCCTCACGGACGTCGCGGTCAGCAAAGGGCCCGGAGAAATTGAGGTCCAGGTGGTCGTAGCCGGACTGGTTGTACCGTTCAACCGTGATGCCCTGCCCCGCGAGCCCGGCGAGGAGGTCGTCGGTGCCGGTTGAGGGCTGGGGCGAGATAATGTCTGTCTGTCCGTTCCGCAGCGCGTCCGCCGCGGTGGTCAAGGACCCGGTGAAGCGGATGTTGATTTCGTCCAGCCAGGGTTCGGAACCCCAGACGTAGTCCCGGTTCCGGACGAGCCTCATGGAGACTTCCGGGACGATGTCCACCACGATGTAGGGGCCGCTGGACAGGTACAGTGCGGGGTCGTCCGGCAGGGCCTTCGTGTCGAAGCCGGAGTTCCAGAAGTCACTGACCGCCTTCAACCCTGTATTGACGGCAGGTTCCCCGGGGTTGCCCCGGCTTGAGTCCCGCAGCAGCTCCACCAGGTCTTCCTCATCGTTCAACCCGCTTTTGGCCGCCACGACGTGCGCGGGGAGGCCGACGTCGAAGGCCACTTCCCAGTCGGCGTAGGGTGTGGTGTATTCCAGCGTGATGGAGCGGCCGTCGTCGCCCAGCTCGGGAAAGAGGGTCCCCGCCAGGCCGCTGGTGTCCGAGGCCGCGGCGAAGTACCTGGTGCCCGTCCCGGCGGCGGGGTCGGCGTCGTCGAAGTAGCCTGAGCCGGCCGCCCAGCTGAGGAGGAGGTCGCCGGCGTCGACAGCCTCGCCGTCGGACCACTTGACGCCTTCGTTGACGGTGTACCTGACCTTCAGCGGGTCATCGGAGACCTTCTCGAAGCGGCCGAACCTGTCGTTGCGGACCACCGCGGCTTTGTCGTCCAGGTAGTAGAACCCGGAGTGGGTGATGTAGCCGATCTTGGAGTTGATGTCGGTGTTGCCGTCGGCGCTGTATGGGTTGAAGGAGGAGAAAGCGTTGACCTCGGCGACGGTGGCAGCGCCCCCGCGTTTTGCCTCCCCCACGATCACCGGCGCAGTGCCGCCGCCGGAGCAGCCTGCAAGGATGAGCGCAGCCACCACTGCTGCAGTGATGTAACGCGCCAGGCGCCCAACCGGCATGCCGCCTCCTTGTGTTTTCCCCGGGAGGGGGACCTGGAGCCGCCAGGTTCACGCCCTTCATAGCAAGAATACGGCGTTCCCCCGCCGGGGCGCCGGACCGCCGCTAAACGTTGAAGCGGAACTCCACCACGTCGCCGTCGGCCATGACGTATTCCTTGCCTTCGATCCGGACCTTGCCGCGTGACTTGGCCTCGGCCATCGACCCGGCGTCCATCAGATCCTCGAAAGACACCACTTCGGCCTTGATGAAGCCGCGCTGGAAGTCGGAGTGGATGACGCCGGCCGCCTGCGGTGCGGTATCACCCTGCTTGATGGTCCAGGCCCGTGCTTCCTTCGGCCCTGCCGTCAGGTAGGTCTGCAGTCCCAGGGTGTGGAAGCCGACCCGGGCCAGCTGGTCCAGCCCGGACTCTTCCTGACCGTTCATTTCCAGCATCTCGCGGGCTTCTTCCTCGTCCAGCTCCACGAGGTCGGCTTCGAGCTTGGCGTCCAGGAAGATGCAGTCCGCCGGGGCCACGAGGGCACGCAGTTCTTCCTGCTTTTCGGGGCTGCCCAAGATTGCTTCGTCCGCGTTGAAGACGTAGATGAACGGCTTTGCCGTGAGCAAGCCGAGCTCCTTGAGGTGCTCCATCTCCAGCTTGTCGCTCTTGATCGAGGAGTAGATGGTGTCGCCGCGCTCCAGCACTGCCTGGGCTGCCTTGATGGCGGTCAGCTCGGCGGCCTCCCGCTTCTTGATCTTGACCTCTTTTTCGATCCGGGGAATGGCCTTCTCGATGGTCTGCAGGTCGGCGAGGATGAGCTCGGTGTTGATGGTCTCCATGTCGGAGCGGGGGTCCACCTTGCCGTCGACGTGCACGACGTCGGGGTCGTCGAACACGCGGACCACCTCAGCGATGGCCTCAGCCTCACGGATGTTGGCGAGGAACTGGTTGCCCAGGCCTTCACCCTCGGAGGCGCCCTTGACGATGCCGGCGATGTCAACGAAGGAGACGGCCGCCGGGAGCACGCGCTGGGAGTTGAAGATCCCGGCGAGTTTCTGGAGCCGGGGGTCGGGCAGGTTCACGACGCCGACGTTCGGTTCGATGGTGGCGAACGGATAGTTCGCGGCCAGGACCTGGTTGCGGGTGAGCGCGTTAAAGAGTGTTGATTTGCCGACGTTGGGCAGTCCGACGATGCCAATAGTAAGAGCCACGAGCATTGATTCTACCTGCCGGGCGGCCCCCGCCCGTACCGCCGGATGTCACTGCCCGGGATTGTCGGGGCCCCGTGCAACAGTGAGGGCATGGATGTTTTCGCGTTGATTCTGGCCTTATTCATGCTGCTGCTGGGTGCCCTCGCCGGCGCCGCCTTCACCTATTCCCGGCTGCGAAAGAACTCGCAGGCCCTGGAAGCCGATTTCGACGCCGTTTCGTCCCGGCTGTCCGAGGTCACCGCGCAGTTCGCCGCGGCCGACGCCGAGCGGCGGCTTTTGGCGGCACAGAACCGGGAGCTGGGCGAGGCACGGACGCATGACGGCAGCGTGCTGCGGGCGTTGGCCCCGGTTGCGGAAAAACTGACCGCGGTGCAGCAGCAGGTGGCCTTGCTAGAGCGCGACCGGGTGGAGCAGTACGGCCAGCTCGCGCAGCAGCTGCAGGAAGCCAGGCTCTCCGACGAGCAGCTGATCCGGTCTACGCATGCCCTCGAGTCCGCCCTCCGGTCCAACAGCGCCCGCGGACAGTGGGGCGAGGTCCAGCTTCGCCGTGTCGTGGAAGCCGCCGGGATGCTGCGGCACGTGGACTTCGTGGAGCAGGTCCACAGCGCCGGCGGTGATAAGGCCGTCCGGCCGGACCTTGTTGTCCAGCTGCCCGGCGACAAGCAGCTGGTGGTGGACGCCAAGGTCCCCCTGTCCTCCTACCTTGAAGCGCAGGAGCTCGGCGCAGGCGTCCGGGCCGGCCAGGCCGCAGGCACCCAGGCTTCCAGTGCAGCAGGACCTGCCTCCGAGGCTGACCGGAGGATGCAGCAGGCGCTGCTCGCAGCACACGCCAAAGCCCTTCGGGCGCACGTGGATGCACTGGGCGGCAAAAGGTACTGGGATATCCCCGGCAATTCGCCCGAGCTGGTGGTCTGCTTCATTCCGGCCGAGTCCATCCTCGCGGCGGCCCTGGAGGCGGACGCCGGACTCCTGGACCATGCCCTGTCCCGCAACGTGGTCCTGGCTTCCCCGGGAACACTGCTGGCCGTGTTGAAGTCCGTGGCCTTCACTTGGCGGCAGGATGTCCTTACAGACAGCGCCCGTGAACTCTTCGACCTCGCCCGGCAGCTTTATGACCGGATGGGGACCTTGGGCGAGAACGTGGGCAAGCTGGGGTCGTCGCTCAAGACGTCCGTGGACCGGTACAACTCGCTGGTGGGCACGCTCGAGGCCAGGGTCCTGCCCACCGCCCGGAAGCTCAACAGCATGGAGGACGCCGGTTTGCTGACTCCGCCTGTGGTTGAGGTGACGCCCCGCTCACTGGCAGCTCCCGAGTTGCAAGGCGACGAGGAAGCCGCCTAGGAGGCCTGGCACGCAAAAAGGGTGCGGGCCCGGCAGCCGCCGGGCCCACACCCTTTTCTGTTGCTTGCTCAGCCGCTGCTTGTCAGCTGCGGGGCCTGCGGCCGCCCAGGGCCCGGCTGACGTCGCCTGCCTGCTTGAGGGTGGCGCGGAGTTCCTTGGGCAGCGAGAAGAGCAGGTCCTCTTCCGCGGTCACCACTTCCTCCACGGTGCCGTAACCGTAGTCGGCCAGCAGCCGCAGCACGTCCTGAACCAGGACCTCGGGCACAGAGGCACCGGATGTGACGCCGACAGTGGCAACGCCTTCGAACCAGGCCTCGTCAACCTCGTTGGCGAAATCCACCCGGTAGGAGGCTTTGGCACCGTATTCCAGCGCGACCTCCACTAACCGGACCGAGTTCGAGGAGTTCGCGGAACCCACCACGATAACCAGGTCGGCCTGCGGCGCGATCTTCTTGATTGCCACCTGCCGGTTGGTGGTTGCGTAGCAGATGTCGTCGCTGGGCGGGTCCTGCAGCGTGGGGAAGCGTTCCTTCAGCAGCCGCACCGTTTCCATTGTTTCGTCAACGCTGAGGGTGGTCTGGGAGAGCCAGATGACCTTGTCCGGATCGCGGACGGTGACCTTGTCCACTTCGTGGGGGCCGTTGATGATCTGGATGTGCTCGGGAGCTTCGCCGGAAGTGCCTTCCACTTCCTCGTGGCCGTCGTGGCCGATCAACAGGATGTCGAAATCGTCCTTGGCGAAACGGACCGCTTCCTTGTGCACCTTGGTCACCAGCGGGCACGTGGCATCAATGGTGCGCAGGCCGCGTTCTTCGGCAGAGTTGACCACTGCAGGAGAGACGCCGTGCGCAGAGAAGATGACCAGGGCGCCTTCCGGGACCTCATCGGTTTCGTCAACGAAGATGGCGCCCTTTTCCTCCAGGGAGCTGACGACGTGCACGTTGTGGACGATCTGCTTGCGCACGTACACCGGCGGACCGTAGTGTTCCAGCGCCTTCTCGACGGCAATGACGGCCCGGTCCACTCCGGCGCAGTATCCCCGGGGAGCGGCCAGCAGGACCTTCTTGGTGCCCGCCACGGGTGCCGCAGCTGCTACTTCCTCAGGTGAGCGGCGCCTACGGGGGACGGTGGGCATCGAAAGAGAGACAGCGGAGGAGGTCATCCCTCCATGCTACCGGCTTGGCTGCCGCCGCTTCCGCGATGCGATCCCCGCCACAACGCCCAGGAGCAGCACCAGTCCGCCGGTGATCGCGGCGGTTACCGTCCACCCCGTGAAGTCGGCGTTGGCAGCAGCGACGAACTCGTTCCTGAACATGTTCGCAACTTCGTTGCCGGTATCGATGGCCAATGCCGCCCCTGCCCCCAGCTGCGCACCCGCTGCCCATAGGGCCGCAAGCAGCAGCCCGCCAGCACCGGCACCCACAAGGACGGTCCAGCGACGGTGCGCCGACACCAGGGCCAGGAGGAATGCGACGACGGCTCCGGCAGCAAGGATGTACCCGAGGGGCGCGTAAGTCGCCAGCCGCTCTGTCCATTCCCGCTGTTCCGGCTGTCCCACATTGATGAGGGTCTCGCCCGGCGGGTCAAGCGGGAGCCGGGTCGCCCGGGAAATCTCTTCGGCGCCCAGCGCCACCAGCGGGGCAACGTCAAGGGTCAGCGACGACGTGGAACCGGTGGCTGCCGGCTCGTCGCCGGCCTGCGGGAAACTAAGCCGGTGGCTCTTGCGCAGCGTCTCTTCCCAGGCCGCCGGGTAGCCCGGCAGCCCCGTCAGGGAGGTTGCGGCATCCTCCAGGACCGGCTGGACCAGGTCGGCCAGAAACCCGGGGACCGCGCTGGTATCGATGGTTCCGACGGCTGCGGCGGCAAGCTGTTGCTGGAACTCGGCGTTCTTCCCCAGGGGCGCCGCCAGGCTGACGAAGCCGTCCTCCTGGACGATGTTGCGGTCCAGCCAGATGGCCGGAACTGCCACGGCGGCCAGCAGGACACCCAGCACAGTGGCGACGGCGGAAACAAAAGTGCGCACAGCAGATCCTTCAGGTTGGCGGCGGTAAATCCATCCTAGGCAACGATCGCGGCCGGATTCTGTCAGTCCCGCGTGCTAGAGCTTATGGATAAGGTTTAATGACCGCTGCCTGGCAGCCGTACCCATGACAAAGGACCCCATGCCCGCAACTCCAGCCCTGCAAGGGCGATTGCATGTCTGAACAGGCCGCCCTCCCCGGCACTGCACTGCCTGGCACTGCACCATCCGGCACTGCACCGTCCACGCTCCCGGCCACCGCCGCTGAGACCACTCCCGACAACCCGTGGCCGCTGCAGCTGCTCTCGCAGAAGCTCAAGGCGCACATCGACAGGACCCCCTCCGCTTGGGTTGAAGGCCAGGTCATCGAGCTGAACCGCCGCGGCAGCAACGCCTACCTAACCCTGCGCGATGTTGATGCGGAGGTGTCGCTGCCCGCGTCGCTCTGGTCCAAGGTGCTGGAGCGACAGAACCTGCCCCTTGAACGCGGGTCGCGCGTGGTGGCCCTGCTGAAACCGGAGTTCTGGATGAAGACGGGCCGGCTGAACATGCTGGTCCGGGACATCCGGCCGGTGGGCCTCGGCGACCTCCTGGCCAGGATCGAGAGGCTCCGGCAGGCCCTCTCGGCGGAGGGCCTCTTCGCCGATTCCCGGAAGAAGCCCCTCCCCCTCCTGCCGCACCGCATCGGCCTGATTACCGGCCGGGATTCTGATGCAAAGAAGGACGTGCTGCGAAACGCCGCCCTGCGCTGGCCCGCGGTGGAATTCGAAATCCGCGAGGTGGCTGTCCAGGGCAACACCGCGGTGTCCCAGGTCGTCCGCGCCCTCCGGGAGCTTGATGCCCACCCTGTTGTGGACGTCATTGTCATCGCCCGTGGCGGCGGCGCGCTCGAAGACCTGCTCCCGTTCAACAGCGAGGAACTGGTCCGGGCGGTCGCGGCGGCCGCCACGCCCGTGGTCAGTGCCATCGGCCATGAGGCGGACCGGCCCCTCCTTGACGATGTCGCGGACCTGAGGGCCTCCACTCCCACGGACGCCGCAAAACGGATCGTGCCCGAGGTGTCCGAGGAACTCGCCGGAGTCCGGCAGGCGCGCGAACAGTTGAGGCGCTGCATGGAGCGCCTGGTGGACCGGGAGTCGGACCGGCTTGCGTCCCTGCATTCCCGGCCGGTCCTGGCATCGCCCGAAGGACTTGTTACAGTCCGCTCCGAGGAAATCGAGCGGCTGTTGCGGAGATCCTCGGCTGCCGTGAATTCGACCGTGGTGCGCGCCGCTGACCAACTCGATCATCTTCGGGCCCAGGTGCGTGCCCTGTCGCCGCAAAAAACGCTTGACCGGGGCTACGCCGTCGTCGAACTCGCTGGGCAGCAGGCCGGGGCAACCGCCGTCGCCGGGCATGCAGTGGTCCGCCGTCCGGCAGACGCCCCTTCCGGCGCACCCCTTTCCATCCGCGTGGCGGAAGGACGCTTCGGCGCCACATCCACCGGCGCCGCCGCCATCGGGGCAGCCGGCCCCGTCCCGGAGCAGGACAACCCGCAGCAAGGAGGTCACCATGAGTGAACCAAAGACAGAATCCGATACCGCTCACCTGAGCTATGAGGAGGCCCGTGAGCAGCTCATCGCCGTGGTGGGCCGGCTGGAGGCAGGCGGGGCGAGCCTGGAAGAGTCGCTGGCGCTTTGGGAGCGGGGTGAGGCCCTCGCGGCACGCTGCGAGGAGTGGCTGGAGGGTGCCCGGAAGCGGCTGGCGGCCGCCCGCGACCAGCCGCTGTAGACAAACCGGCCCCCTGGCAGTCCGCGAACCGGAGCCATTCAGGACCGGGCCACGAGCTCCCGCTCGGTGTCAACGTCGAATTCCGCTTTGGGCCATTCGAGGTGCAGCCCTTTCAATGCGGACATCAGCAGTTGCTGGACGGCGATCCGGGCGTACCACTTCTTGTTCGCCGGGATGACGTGCCACGGCGATTCAGGCGTGTTGGTCGCATCGATGGCGGCCTGGAACGCCCGCATATAGTCGTCCCAGAACGCGCGCTCATCCCTGTCGCCCCGGCTGTACTTCCAGTGCTTGGCAGGGTTGTCCAGCCGGGCCAGGAGCCGCTTCTTCTGCTCGTCCGCGCTGATGTGCAACATCACTTTGACCAGGGTGGTGCCTGAGTCCCACAGCCGCGCCTCGAACTCGTTGATCGCCACATACCGCCTTTTGATCTCCTCGGGCGTGGCCCAGCCGTGCACCCGGTGGATCAGGACGTCCTCGTAGTGGGAGCGGTCAAAAACGCCGACCATGCCGGCGGCGGGTACTTCCTTTTCGATCCGCCAGAGAAAGTCGTAGGACTTTTCCTCCGCGGTTGGCGCTTTAAAGGCCTTGAACTGGACGCCCTGGGGATCCATGGCGCCCATAACGTGCTTGACGATGCCGCCCTTGCCCGCGGTGTCCATGGCCTGCAGGATCAGGAGGATCCGCTTGGTGCCCCCGAAGCGCGACTCGGCGAACAGCTTTTCCTGGAGCTCCGCCAGCTCGTCGTCCATGGCCGCCAGCAGGAGGCGCCCGTCCTCCTTGGTTCCGCCGTAACCGGGCGTGGAGTCAGGGTCAAGGTCCGACAGCTTGAAGCCCTGTCCGGCCTGGAGGATTTCAGAGGGGTGCTCGTCAAAGCCAACGACGCCGTCCATGGGGATTCCTTTCCGCGAGCTGCCACGGGACCAACACGCCCGTGTGCACAGGCTAGTTCCCCTGGTACCTGCTCAGGAAGTCCCCCATCCGGCCCACGGCTTCTTCGATGTCCTTGACGTTGGGCAAAGTGACCATGCGGAAGTGGTCAGGGCGCACCCAGTTAAAGGCCCGGCCGTGCGACACCAGGATCTTCTGCTCGCGTAGGAGGTCCAGGACAAACTTTTCGTCGTCGCGGATGTGGTAGTACTCCGGATCCAGCTTCGGGAAGAGGTAGAGGGCGCCGCGCGCCTGCTGCGTGCTCACCCCGGGGATGGCGTTGAGCATGTCGTACGCCTTATTGCGCTGTTCCAGGAGCCGCCCGCCGGGCAGGATGAGGTCATTGATGCTCTGGTACCCGCCCAGGGCCGTCTGGATGGCGTGCTGCGCCGGAACGTTCGCGCAGAGGCGCATGTTCGCGAGCAGGCTGATGCCTTCCAGGTAGTCCGCGGCGTCCTTTTTGGGCCCGGAGATCGCCATCCACCCGGCCCGGTAACCGCACACCCGGTATGCCTTCGACAGGCCGCTGAACGTCAGGCACAGCACATCGTCCCCAGTGAGTTTGGCCAGGTTGATGTGGACGGCGTCCTCGTAGAGGATCTTTTCGTAGATTTCGTCGGCGAAGATCACAAGGCCGTGCTTTTCGGCGAGGGCCACGATCCGCTTCAGCGTTTCCTCGGGATAGACGGCGCCGGTCGGGTTGTTCGGGTTGATCACGACAATGCCCTTGGTGCGGGGCGTGATCTTCGCTTCCATGTCCTCAAGGTCCGGCTGCCAGCCGCTGTCCTCATCGCACAGGTAGTGGACGGGACGTCCGCCTGCCAGCGCCACGGACGCCGTCCACAGCGGGTAGTCCGGGGTGGGAATCAGGACTTCGTCCCCCGAATCGAGGAGGGCCATCAGGGACATTGTGATGAGTTCGCTGACCCCGTTGCCCAGGTAGATGTCGTCGACGTGGATGTTCTGGATGCCGCGGGTCTGGTAATACTGCGAGACAGCCGTACGGGCCGAGAAGATGCCCCGCGAATCGCTGTAGCCCTGGGCGTGGGGCAGGTGACGGATCATGTCCACCAGGATGGCGTCAGGCGCCTCGAATCCGAACGGCGCCGGGTTTCCGATGTTCAGCTTGAGGATCCGGTGGCCCTCCGCCTCCATCTGCTGGGCTGCCTGCAGGATCGGTCCACGGATGTCGTAAAGGACGTTGTTGAGCTTCGTGGACTGCCTGAATTCTGCCATCCCTCAAATATGCCACAGGAAGGATACGAGGCCGTTGAGACATCGCCCACACGTCCGACGGCGGCTGCCGGACTTTTGGAAGTCCGGCAGC
>NZ_BAAHNO010000009.1:23775-172483 GCF_054656615.1 Arthrobacter sp. AD-310
CCCCCCCCCCCCCCCCCCCCCCCCCTCCCCCCCCCCCCCCCCCCCCCCCCCCCCCCCCCCCGTCGTGGTTATGTCCGGCGGGGCCTCCGGCTTGCCCCGGCTGGCCCTATTCTTGGCGGTGTCCTACTTGACGATGCCTTTTTCCTTGAGCCAGGCATCGGCTGCTTCCTTGGCGCCCTGCTTCTGGGTGCCGCTGACTGCCCGGTTGAGGTTGATCAGGTCGTCGGTGGTCAGCATGCGCGACACGTTGTCCAGCGCTTCCTTCGCCTTGTCCGTGACCTTGGCCGTGTTGTACAGCGGGACAACCTGCTGGGCGATGAAATTGTTCTTGGGGTCTTCGAGGACCACGAGGTCGTTGTCCGCGATGGACGGGGTGGTGGTGTAGATGTCCGCCACCTGCACCTGGTCCTCAAGGAGCGCCTTGAGGGTCAGGGGGCCGCCGCCGTCGCTGAAGGGCTCCAGCTTGCGGGGCTCACAGTCGTAGTTCTCCTTGAGCCCGGGCAGCCCGTAAGCGCGTTCGGCGAACGTGGCCGGCGCGCCAACGGTGATCTCGCTGCAGACCTTGGCGAGGTCCTCGATGGACTTCAGTTGGTACTTTTCGGCCGTCGCCTTGGTGACCACCATGGCGTCCTTGTTTTCCGCCTTGGACGGCTCCAGCACGGCCAGTCCGTCAGGGAGCTTGTCCGGGAGGGCGTCCGCGATGTCCCCGGCCGATTCCTCGGTGGCTTCCTTGTCCACGTGCAGCAGCAGGTTGCCGGTGTAGTCCGGAACAACGTCGACGGACCCGTCCTGCACGGCCTTGAAGTACACCTCGCGGGAGCCGATGTTGGGTTTGGTAGTGGCGGTGATTCCCGCGGCGTTGAGCGCGCCGGCGTACAGTTCGGCGATGATCTGGCTTTCCGGGAAGTCTGCCGAGCCCACGACGAGGGACGCCGCTCCGCCGGACGCGCCGGTGGTGGGGGCCGGGCTGTTGCTCAGGGGATCGGACGAACCGCCGCAGGCGGACAGCGCCATTGCCAGGCCAAGTCCTGCGGCCAGTCCGCCGAAGGCCCGCCGGCCCGGGCGGGGGTGATGGCTGTTTTTCATGGTTTACCTCCTTGGACAACAGTCTCCGCGAGTACGGGGTCTGTGAGATCGGCCGCAGCCTGCTGGCTGCGGCGGGACTGCCCGGCCGCGCCTGATGTCAGGAACAGCCGTTGGAACAGGGAAAGGACAAGGTCGACGGCGATGGCCAGCGCGGCGATCAGCAGGGAACCGCCGAGCATCTGCGGAAAGTCGCTGAGGACCAGGCCGTCGAAGAGGTAGCGGCCCAGGCCGCCGAGGTTGATGTAGGCCACCACGGAGACGGTGGCGATCACCTGGAGCACGCCGGTCCGGAAACCGCCGAACATCACGGTCAGGGCGTTGGGCAGCTCGGCACGGAAGAGAACCTGGAGTTCGGTCATGCCCATGGCCCGGGCGGCGTCCACAACGTTCCGGTCCACACTGGAAATCCCCGCGTAGGTCCCGGCCAGGAGCGGCGGCACCGTCAGGATGACCAGTGCCCAGACCGGCGGCATGAGCCCGATTCCGGCCAGGAGCACGAACAGTGTCAGCAGGCCGAGGGTGGGCAGGGCGCGCAGCGCCCCGGCGAGCGCCACAACGGCGACCCGTCCCCTGCCTGTGTGTCCCACATAGAGCCCGACGGGGACGGCGATGGCGGCAGCGATCAGCATCACCAGCCCGGTGTACTGCAGGTGTTCGGCCAGCCGCGCGGGTATGCCGGCGCTGCCGCTCCAGTTCTCCGGATCGGCAAGCCAGGTGAAGGTATCGGAGAAGACGCTCATGTGAGTCCTTCCCCGGTCCCGGACCGGGCCGGCAGCCGTGCGGAGGTAGCGGAGGCGCCGTCCCCATCGGCGGGGGGCCGGGGTCCGCGTCCCTTCCCGGCCCGCTCCCACGGGGTGAGGAGCCGCTCCAGCAGGACCAGCAGGGAATCCATGGCCAGTGCCAGGACCAGGATGGCGATGATGCCCACCACCACTTCGGTGACGAAATCCCGCTGCAGGCCGGAGGTGAACAGCATGCCCAAGTTCCCGACCCCCAGGAGGGCCGCCACGCTCACCAGGGAGATGTTGCTGACGGATACCACGCGGAGGCCGGCGAACAGGACGGGCAGGGAGAGCGGCAGGTCAACCTGCAGGAAGCGGGCCACCGGTCTATAGCCCATGGCGACGGCTGCCTGACTGACTTCGGCGTCCACGGAATCGAAGGCATCCAGCGCGGCGCGGACCAGCAGCGCCACGGCATAGATGGTCAGCGCGACCACCACGTTGAGAGGATCGAGGATCCTGGTGCCCAGGATGGTGGGCAGGATGATGAAGAGCGCCAGTGACGGGATGGTGTAGAGGAGCGACGAGGCCGTGAGGACCACGGACCGGAGCGTGCGGTTCTGCAGGGCCAGTTGCGCCAGCGGAATGGATACCACCAGTCCCAGGACCAAGGGGACGAGGGCCAGCACCAGGTGCTGGCCCGCCCGTTCCAGGACCATGCCGCTGTTGGCGAGGAACCACTCCATCAGAGGGCGGCCTGCCGCAGCTGGCGTGCTTCTTCGATCAGCGCCAGGACTTCGCCGCCCCGGACCACGCCCAGCGCCCGGCCATCGGCATCCACGGCCACGCCCAGTCCGGAGGGCGAGGACAGGGCCGCGTCGAGCGCCTTGCGCAGGCTTTCGCCCGGCCGGAAGAGGGACCCGCCGGGAATTAGTCCCGTGCCGCTTCCGGGAGTGGACCAGCCGAGGGGGTGCCCGCCGTCGTCCACCACAAGCTGCCATCCGCCCGCGCCGCCCTCGGAGGGATGGCCGGACACAATGGTCGGCACCGGGTGGATGGTCACCCCGTCGGACGGGGTGAACCCCAAGTGCCGGAAACCCCTGTCGCGGCCCACGAAGGAAGCGACGAAGTCGTTGGCCGGTGCGCGGAGGATCTCTTCGGGCGTCGCGTACTGGGCGAGCCGTCCACCGACAGCGAAGACAGCCACTTTGTCCCCCAATGTGGTGGCTTCGTCGATGTCATGGGTGACGAAGACGATGGTCTTGGCCAGGTCCTTTTGTAGCCGCAGCAGTTCCTGCTGCAGCTCGTCCCGGACCACAGGGTCCACGGCGCTGAACGGCTCATCCATGAGCAGCACGGGCGGATCGGCGGCCAGGGCCCGTGCGACGCCGACGCGCTGCTGCTGCCCGCCGGAAAGTTGGGACGGGTACCGCCTGGCGAGAGACCGGGACAGGCCCACGACGTCCAAAAGTTCCTCGGCACGGTTGCGTGCATCCGCTTTCGGGACGCCGTTCAACCGCGGCACGGTAGCGATGTTGTCCAGGACCGAGCGGTGCGGCAACAGGCCGGCGGACTGCATAACGTACCCCATTGACCTGCGCAGCTCGGCGGCCGGCACGGATGTGACGTCCTTGCCGCCCACCGTGATGGTGCCGGACGTCGGTTCCACCATGCGGTTGATCATCCGCAACGACGTGGTCTTGCCGCAGCCGGACGGGCCGACGAAGACGGTAATGGAGCCTCTGGCGATGGACAGCGAGAGGTTGTCCACGGCCGGCTGCCCGCCCTGGTATTGCTTGGTAACGCCTTGGAACTCGATCATCGCCTGGTCCATGGTGCGGACTTACCTGTTCTGTTGGACGGGCACGGAATGCACCGCGACATTGACATCGGCACGCTGATAGTTACGGTAGCCCAAACCAGGTCCGGCAACACGGGATGCAGCACCTAATCTGTGGAATGGAAGCCCTACTGTGACCATTCGGCGCCGGGAACGCCCCGGATGGGTGTGATCTGTGGCCGCGGATACCCTGCTTTCCCTCCTGCCCTGCCGGCTGCAGGCCTACAGTGGGAGGGTGACCAATCTGGAAATCGCACCCGAAGAGGAAGTCTGCCCGCCGGCGAGCGCCGGGGGCAGCGAAGGCCCGTGCCTGCAGCTATGGCCCGAACGCCAGGTGCCGCTGGGCGGCGTGCGGGCCATGAATGTGCAGCGGACTTTGCCGCAGCGTGGCCTGCCCACCATTGGTGCATGGTGCTTCCTGGACAGCTTTGGGCCGGACCGCACGGCGATGTCGGTCCTGCCGCATCCGCATATCGGCCTGCAGACGGTCACCTGGCCCCTGGCAGGACACATCCGCCACCGGGACAGCGTGGGGAGCGACGTCGTGGTCCGCCCGGGGGAACTGAACATCATGACTGCCGGGCACGGCGTCTCGCACTCGGAGTTTGCCGTGCTTCCGCCCGCCGGCGGCGAGCTGCCGCTGCAGCGCGGCCTCCAGCTTTGGGTTGCCCTCCCGGACGGCGACCGCAACTGCGCGCCTGCGTTCGAGCAGCACCGGAACCTTCCAAGGGTGGTCGGGGAAGGTTTTACCGCAACAGTGATGGTTGGTGAACTGGCCGGCGTGTCCTCCCCCGCCACGATGTACACACCGATCGTGGGTGCGGACGTCTCGTGCGAAGGCGCGGCCGTGCTGCCCCTGAACCCGGACCATGAGCACGGCATCCTGGTGCTCGACGGCGGGCTGGCGCTGGACGGGCAGGAGCTGCCACCGGGACCGCTGGGCTACCTGGGCACCGGCCGGCGGGAACTGGAGCTGCAGGCCCGGCCCGGCACGCGGTTCCTGCTTATCGGCGGGGAACCGTTCCAGGAGGAACTGCTGATGTGGTGGAACTTCGTGGGCCGGACGCATGAGGAAGTGGAACAGGCCCGGGACGAGTGGGAAGCCCAGGCTGACCTGCCGGATGCGGACACGGCGGCGGCCAGGTACGGCCTGGTTCCGGGGCACGGGCCTGAGGCAGGCGCCGAGGCCGGCCGCATCCCCGCTCCCCCGCTGCCGGCTGTCCGGCTCACCCCGCGGAAACGGGCCGTCTGACGGACAGCGCCCCGTCCGGCGTTCAGTCCGGTTCGGCCACCAGCTGAAGCACCCCGAACACCGGTTCCTGGTCCAGGACGCGGACGTCGGTAACGCCCGCGGCGCCAAGGTGCCGGCGGAAGGCTTCCTGCAGAAGTTCCACGTGCATTCCCAGGCCGCCACCCAGGATGACCGGGCCGTCGATGCCCAGCTGGCGGAGGACCTGGAGCGCAAGGTCCGCCAGGTCCCGGCCCGCCTGGTCCAGCAGGCCCCGGCTTTCCGTGTGGCCGGCGCCTGCCGCCTCCACCACATGCCGGGCCTGTTGGGCCCAGAAGCGGCGGCCGGTGTCCGGTGAATGGAACAGGGCAATGAGCCGGTTGGGGTCCCCGACGCCGCAGGCCTGCAGCAGGGCCTTGGTGAGCTGGTCGGCCGGCACGCCCTGGTTCATGCGCCGCAGGCTGTGCCGCACGGCTTCACGTCCCAGCCAGTAGCCGCTGCCTTCGTCGCCAAGCAGGTACCCCCACCCGCCTGCCCGGGCCTCGCCGCCGCCGCCGTTCCTGCCCCAGGCCGCCGAGCCGGTCCCGGCGATGACCGCGACGCCGGTGCTGGCCCTGCCCGCGGCCAGCAGGAGGCGTGAATCGTGGACCACTGTGACGCGCGCCCCCGGGACGTGGGGCTGGATCAGCGCCGCCAGGGCCGCGGCGTCCTCGTCGGTGTCGATCCCGCCCGAGCCGGCATACACCCGGGCCACCGCGCCGCCGCCAATCCGGCCAAAGAGGTCCGCGATGTTGCGTGCCGCCTCCTCGCGGCTCACGTTCTGCACGTTGGAGCTGCCGGCGGACTCGTCGGCCACCGGGACGCCATCCTGGAAACGGACGCCATGCGTCTTGGTGCCGCCGATGTCGAGGCCGATGATGACTCCCGCCAGTGCTGCGGACGATGGCCCGGACTGACCGGCGGCGTGGGCGGAAGGGGATTCGGTGTTGGTCACGTCACAAGGGTACTGTCCGGCAGCGGCGCGGAATGACTAGTGGCCGGTCCGCTGCCTGACCAGGCCCGCCAGCAACGCCGGCCCCTCCGTGGCCACCATCTCCCGGAACAGCCGGACGGGCACCGGTTCGGTTCCCGGTTTCCTTCGCCGCCAGGTGACCCCCACCTCACGGACGGCAAGCGCGGAGTCCAGGGGAATCTCGACCCAGCCGAGGTTTCCCGTGTCCGGGCTGACGGTGCGCCCGGGCCGGTCTCCGCCCGGCGGCAGGATGCTGACGCCAAGACCTGCGGAGACCAGACCACGCACTGTATGCGAGTCCTGGCTTTCGAACGCGATGCGCGGCCGGTACCCGGCCTCCCTGAACAGCGCGTCGGTCAGGGAGCGCAGTCCGTAGCCCGGGCCGAGCGCCACGAACGGTTCGGTCCTGATGTCGCCGAGCCCCGCCGTCGTTCTTCCCGCCAGCCGGTGGCTGTGGTGTACCACCAGCAGGAGCGGCTCACGGTAAAGCGGAGCGGATTGGAGGTTCCGTCCGGCCAAACCCACGGGCGCTGTCAGCGCAATGTCCGCCGCGCCGGCAGCCAGTTCTTCGAGGCAGGCGTTCCGCGAGCCCTGGCTCAGGGTAAACACCGCGCCGGGGTGGCGGCTCCGGAAGGCACTGATGAGCAGGGGCAACGTGGCTTCGCCGAACGTGTGCTGGAATGACACAGCCACCTGGCCGCGCACCACCTCCGACTCGTTCCGCACAAGGTCCAGCCCGGCCTGGAATCCGGCGAGCGCCTGCTCGATATAGGGCAGCAGGGTGCGTGCGGCGGGTGTCAGCCGGACGCCGCGGCCGTCCCGCACCAGGAGTTCGGTTCCAACGACGGCGCTGGCCCGCGCGAGTGCCCTGCTCACCGTGGACTGGGGTACTCCAAGAAGTTCAGCCGTTTCGGTGACGTGTTCTGTACGGCCGAGTTCGGCAAGGACGGGCAGCAGCGGCAGGAGCTGGGCCAGTTGTTTGTGGTCCGCCTCCATGTGCCGCCTTCCTTCCGGTCGCCCGACTCCCCGGAAACATCCGCTGTTGCGATAAGTCTGGCATGAATTATGCATTGGAGGCATCTGTCTGGCCGGGGCTACCCTTGCACAATGCAGAACGCACCCCTCACTGGCAGCGGTTCCCCTCCCCGCTGGGACGGGCATCACAAGGGGTCCCGGGCGTATGGCCGGATCCTCGCCGGGCTCTCCTTCGCCGGGGTGGCAACGTTCGCCCAGCTGTACTCCACGCAGGCGGTCCTGCCGCTCCTGGCCGATGACCTGGACATCACGGCTGCGGAGGCCGCGCTGACCATCTCACTGGCAACGGTGGGCCTGGCCGTCACCGTGATTCCCTGGTCCTTCCTGGCCGACAGGATTGGCCGGGTCAGGGCCATGGCCTGGGGAATCTCGATCGCCACCGTCCTGGGCCTGCTTGTCCCCCTCACCACCAGTTTCGGCATGCTGCTGGTCCTGCGGCTCCTGGAAGGCATGGCCCTGGGCGGGATTCCCGCGATCGCCATCGCCTACCTCAATGAAGAAGTGACCAAAGCCCACACCGCCCTCGCCGCAGGCAGCTACGTCGCGGGCACCACCCTGGGCGGACTGGCGGGCCGGCTGGTGGCAGGTCCCGCCGGCGAACTGTGGGGGTGGCGGGCTGCTGCCCTGGCCGTCTCGGTCCTGGCGACCCTTGCCGCCGTCGCGTTCCTCATCCTGGTGCCCAGGGCCCGGGGGTTCGTGTCCACGCCGGCGTCAGGCCTGGGCGGTGCGCTGCGCACGCTCGGGCGCCACCTGCGGAACGTCCGCCTGCTGGCCCTCTATATCCAGGCGTTCCTGATGATGGGCGGGTTTGTGGCTGTGTACAACTACCTCGGCTTCCGGCTGTCCGGCGGACCGTTCAACCTGCCGGCCACCCTTATCAGCCTTATTTTCCTCGCCTACCTGTCGGGAACAGTGTCCTCCCGATGGGCCGCCGGGCTGACCATGCGCTTGGGCCGTCGCACCGTCCTGCTGGCCGGGCTGGCCCTCTCGACGGCAGGCCTGGCCATGACACTGGCGCCGTACCTGCCGCTGATCCTTGCCGGGCTGGTGGTGTTCACCGGCGGTTTCTTTGCGGCGCACAGCATCGGCGCCGGATGGACGGGTGCGATCGCCAATTCCGGACGGGCACAGGCGGCCTCGCTGTACAACCTGGCCTACTACCTGGGCTCCAGCGTTATCGGCTGGGCAGGAGGGCTGGTCTTCCAGTCCTGGGGGTGGCCGGCCCTGGCGGCGACCGTCATGGCCCTTGCCTGCCTCACAGCGGCCGCTGTCGCCGTCGTTCATCCCGGAGCTGAACGCACGACGGCGTAAGCCGGCGAGGGCGCCGCGCCGGCGCCTTTGTGGAGGCGAATATATGCCGTCCGCCGGGAGGCGCATAAAAGCGGAAATTCGGCAGCGGCGCCGGAACGGGACGTCATGATCCGGATCCGGCGGTCTAGGATGAACGAAGGACTGTTGGAAGGATCAGCCGTGAGCACGAACGCCAGGACCCCCAGGCCGGGATCGCACCTGGAACCGCTGGACGCCATCGACGAGCGCCTCCTGGCTGCACTCGTGGCCGACGCCAGGATTTCCAACAAGCAGCTGGCGGAGCTGGTGGGCATCGCCCCTTCGACCGCCCTGATGCGGACCCGCGCCCTTTCCGAACGCGGCATCGTCCAGGGCTACGAGGCCAAGCTGAGCCTTTCGGCGATCGGCCGGTCCGTGCAGGCACTGGTGGCCGTCCGGCTGCGGGCGCACGACCGTGACCAGATCGACCGCTTCACAGCCCGCGTGCCGCACCTGCCTGCCGTGCTTTCCACCTTCCACACCTCCGGCTCGGTGGACTACCTGCTGCACATCGCCGTCGCCACCACCGAAGACCTGCGCGACTGGGTGCTCGACAACCTCGCAACCGATCCGGTGGTGGGACACACCGAAACGACGCTGGTTTTCGAACACATCCAGGGAAACCACGGCCCGCTTCCGGACTGAACGGGCCTACCGACGATTGAACGGCGCGACTGTACGGCTTGGCTGTTCTGCCTGGCCTAGCAGCCTGGCACCCAGCGGCGGCGCAGCACCCGGAAAAACGTCAAGGCCGACAGGACAAGAGCGGCGGAACCGCAGGCAAGGACAAAGCCGGCCACGGCAGCGGCCTGGCCGAACACTCCCGTGGCCCAGCCCAGGCCAAGCACCGGAACCGCACTGCCCAGGTAGGTGATGACGTACACCGTGCTGACCACCTGCGCGTGCCGGGCCGGCTCCACCCGGGCGGCGACCTCGTTGAAGACCGTCCGGAATGCCAGGCCCTGCCCCGCCCCGGCCGCGGCCGCCGCCAGCACCAGCAGCCACGGGTTCTGCCACAGCCCCGCTGCGCCCAGCAGGAAGACAGCACCGCCCAGGACGGCCAGGCCCGCCGGAACCGTGTAGCGGCTCCGGGCGGCGGCCAGCTGGCTGGCCGCGGACGCGGCGAGCGGCAGGCCGGCGACCACGCCGACCAGGGGCCGGGAGTCCGTGTCCAGGACCTGGGCGAAATAGCCGGGCGCGAGCGACAAGCAGAAACCGAACACCGCAAAGCTCAGGAACCCGACGCCGGCTGCGAGCCAGAAAGCGCCACGCGCGTTCCGCGCCACGGACAGCCGCCGTGGCGCCAGCGCCAGCAGCGGCCGCGACGTTGCAGGATGGACGATCGCCGGCCGGGCTTTGATGAGGTACAACGGCACCAGGAGCGCGGCGAGGATCAGGGAATACACGGCGTACGGGGCGGTGGTGGCGCCCGGCAGCAGCGAGAACACCCCGCCGAGGGCCGGCCCTGCAGCCACACCACCCGAGGACGCCAGCAGGGTGAAGCGGGACGCCCATTCCGGACGGGACGGCAACAGTTCCCGCAGTGCGGCAGCGCTTGCTCCAGTTGCCAGCGCAACCGCCACGCCCTGAAGCGCCCGTCCGGCGCACAGCGCGGGCAGGGTCTCCGCTCCGGCGAACACCCAGCCGCCGGCCAGTCCGGTGACCGCGGCAAGGAGAAGTGCGGCGCGGCGCCCGATGTGGTCCGACCAGTGCCCGGCCAGCATGAGGGTAGCCACCAGTGCGAGGACGTAAGTGGCAAAAGCGGCCGTCACGTCCAGCGGGGACAGGCCCAGCTGTGCCTGGATCAGCGGGTAGAGGGGCGTTGCCAGGTTCGCGCCCACCAGGAGCACGAAGATGACCGCACCTGAAATCACCAGCCGGGCCCTGGTGGAGGCGTTCCACCCGGTTGCCGCAACCGGAGCAGGACGCATCCGGAGTTCACTGAAGACAGTCATGGGTGCCGCCTCTAAGATCAGCCGCGCCGGGTGGTCCTTGTGGGAGCCGGGAACGGACGTGGTTCGCGATGACTCCAGAGTGCTGCACGGTTGCCCATCCGGATTGAATGGGGTGGAAGAATTGAGCACGATCATCAAAACAGCCGTGCGCGCGTGATGGAGAGTGACCATTTGAACAAACTGGACCCGACCGACCTGAAGATCCTCCTCGCCCTGATCCGCGACCCCCGGATCCAGATCGGCGAACTGAGCGAAACGGTGGGCGTGGCGCGTAACACCGCCCAGTCGCGGGTACGCCGGCTGCTGCGCGCCGGAGTCCTGCGGGCGGGAGGACGCGAGGTGGACTTGGAGGCCGTCGGCTACGACGTGGTCGCCTTTGTCACGATCGAAGTCTCGCACCGGGAGCTTGATGGTGTGATCGCGGCGCTTCGGCTGATTCCCCAGGTCCTCGAGGTCCACGAGATCTCCGGCCGTGGCGACGTCTGGTGCCGGGTGGTGGCCACGGACACCCACAATTTGCAGGCTTCCCTGCGGCAGGTCCTGCGGATCAAGGGCGTCATCCGCACCGAAACCGTACTGGCCCTGCATACCCACATCCATTACCGCACGGAGCCCCTGATCAGCGGCCTCGCAAAGGTTGCGGCCGGCTAAGGCACTTCCGGCTGGTCATGGCCGGACCGGCTTCCCGTCCGGGGACGGGCAGAAGGCTAGGATTTCTTGAATGGACTGGCTTTCTTACGTCTCACAGATCAACTGGCCCGCCGTACTGCTCGCGTTCGCCGCCAGCATGGCGATCGGCTTCGTGTGGTACCTGCCCGCTGTCCTGGGCAACCGGTGGATGGCCGCCATCGGCAAGACCGAGGAAGACCTGAAGCACATCAGCGGCGGTGCGGGCATCTGGCTCCCCATGGTCGTGGCTTCGGCGCTGACAGCCATCCTCCTGGCCGTCCTGATCGGCAGACTCGGTCTCGACAATGCACTGGCAGCAGCCGTTTTCGCGCTCGTTGCAGGACTTGTTTTCCGGGCCGGCGGCCACCTGATCCATAACGGCTTCGCCGGCCGTCCCCTTGCGGTGACGATCATCGACTCCGGCCACGACATCGTGGCCATGACCGCATCCGGGGCGATCATCGGCGCGATGTCCTGACCATGGCGGCAGCACAAAGCAAAGCGGCCGCGCCGTGACCATCATTGACAATGCGGTCTACGTCGACGGCGTCCGGCACGCGGAACCGGAGAACCTGGAGCAAACGTTCGAGACGCTCGCCCACCACGGCGGGATGGCATGGATCGGCCTCTACCGCCCCACCGCCGCGGAGATGGCCGCCGTAGCCTCCGAATTCGAGCTGCACGCCCTGGCCGTGGAGGACGCCATTTCAGCCCACCAGCGCCCGAAGATGGAGCGCTACGAGGACAACCTCTTTACCGTCCTGCGGCCCGCCCGGTACCTCGACGACACCGAGACCGTAGAGTTCGGGGAACTGCACATCTTCACGGGCAGGAATTTTGTTGTCACCGTACGGCATGCGGAAACTGCCGGGGTGGCGCGGGTACGGAAAAGGCTTGAGGCGCGGCCCGACCTGCTCCGGCACGGTCCGGAGGCGGTGCTGTATGCCCTCCTGGACTCGGTGGTGGATGACTACGCCCCCGTGGTGGCCGGACTCGAGAACGACATCGACGAAATCGAGGACCAGCTCTTCAGCGGAGACACCACGGTGTCCCGGCGCATCTACGAACTCGCCCGCGAGGTCATCCAGTTCCAGCGCGCCATTCATCCGCTGCCGGACATGATGCACCAGCTCAAGCGGGGTTTCGCCAAGTACGGCATCGAAACGGAACTCCAGCACAACCTGCGTGACGTGGAGGACCACGTGGAACGGGTGATTTCCCGGGCGGACTCGTTCCGGGACCTGCTGCAGAACGCACTCACCCTGGACGGCACACTGACAGCCAACCGGCAGAACGAGGCCAGCGCCGAACAGAACGAGCAGGTCAAGAAAATATCCTCGTGGGCCGCGATCCTGTTCGCGCCCTCGTTCGTCGCCGGGATTTACGGCATGAATTTCGACCACATGCCGGAGCTGCACTGGGCATTCGGCTACCCCATGGCCGTAGGCCTCATGGCGGCGACCGGAGCGGCCATGTACGCCATATTTAAGAAGAAAGGCTGGCTGTAGGCGCAAATGCCTGCAGCCAGCCTCGGCGTGGAGCTAAGGGGATTTGAACCCCTGACCTCTTCGATGCGAACGAAGCGCTCTACCAACTGAGCTATAGCCCCGGACCTGGCCGCCCCTGACATGGCAGGTGCGGGACCGGTGACCCTAGGCTACAAATATTCCCGGTCCAAAGCCAATCCGCCGCGCTGGCGGGGCGTCTCGTCGCCGCGATTGCCGCCGTCGTGCCCTGTTCCTGTTCCCCCACCCGGGGGAACTAGGCGCGGCGGCGCTGCAGGACGTCGTCGAGGTTGCTGAGGGCGCTCTGCGCCTTGGACAGCTGCTGGGCCTCCGGAGCGGGAGCTGCAGGTGCGGACACCGCGCCCTGCTTGAGGGAGGGCTTGCCCACGGCCTTGGGGGCCTCCGGCAGGGCAAGCGGTTCAGGCTCGGGGCGCTCTGCTTTTGCCGCCTCCACGTATACGGGCTTGGGAACCTCCACCGGCTCCCACGGCGTGCCGGCCGGAACCGCAGCGGCCGCGGCGGCACTCGGGTCGCCGGCAGCCACCGCAACGGCCAGTGCAGCCTCACGAAGTTCCTGGGCGGTCAACTGCTGCACCTTGGGCTGGTGCGCCTCCGCGTCAAACAGCGGGCTTTCCCGGGCTGCTTTCGGGGGTGCCGGCGCGGACTCCGGCTTCGGCGGGATCCGGTCGGCCTCCTGCCGCGGGGCCGGTGCACTCATCGCCGAGCGGAAGGCCGCGTTGACTTTCGCCTTGCGGTCCCGGACAGCCAGCCAGCGGAGGATCGCCACGCAGACAGCTGTCAGCGCAGCGCACGTGAGGGGAAGAAAGGGTGTGCCCAGCCCGAAGGGCAGCAGTACCCCCGAAACAAAGGCAGTGACAAGGGAGAGGAGTCCGCAGAGCGCGAGAGCGGTCCGGCCATAACGGATCCGCAGCCGGCCTGCAGCCACCGGAGCAGCAGCCTTGGCAGCGGGTCCGGCACTCTTCCTGGCATCCATGGGCTTCTCCTGCTGGGCGGCGACGTTCAAAACCACGGCGGGCGTCTGGTCGGGTTTTTCATCGGCTGGCGCGTCCGCCGGAAGGTCGCCTGCGGGCTGGAACTGGTGCCGGCGGTTCCGGAGGACGTAGGGGGCAACCCACACAATCCAGAGCACGACGGCAACCACAAGGATCACTGAGCTGCTAAGGGGGAAGTCCACACTCAAAACCGTAGAAGCATCAGAGGCCCCGCGGCGGCATTAGCCCCGGTGTGTCGCAGGCCCCGTCCGCAAATGAGTGGATTTATGACGGCCGGGATGCGAGCCAGCGCGCAAGGAGCCCGCCCGGGACCTCTTCGGAGGTCAGGGCGAACGTCCGGTGGTCGGCCCACTCTCCGTTGATGTGGAGGTAGCGCGGACGGTACCCCTCATCGCGGAAGCCCAGCTTCTCCACCACCCGCAGGCTCGGACCGTTTTCCGGGCGGATGTTTATTTCCATCCGGTGCAGCCCCAGCACCTGGAAGCAATGGTCGGTCACCAGGGCCACAGCCGTGGGCGCGATGCCGCGGCCCGCCCGCGCTTGATCCACCCAGTAACCAAGGGTCGCCATCATGGCCGAACCCCACACAATGGACGATACGGTCAGCTGGCCCACGATGGCCGGGTGGCGCCTGCCGGGCATCCGTTCCGTGATGAGGAACGGCAGCGCCGTTGCCTGCGCGGCCTGCGAGTTCAGCGACCGCACCATCTGCCTGTAGTCCGGCAGCCCCCCGCGCGGATCAGGGTTCGAGGCCTCCCACGGCGCCAGCCACTGGCTGTTCCGGGAGCGGACCTCGGTCCATTCCTTTTTGTCCCGGTACCGGATGGGCCGCAGCACCAGGTCGCCGCATTCCAGTGTCACTGGCCAGATAGGGCCGGGGCGCACAGGGCTACTTGTCCAGGCTGCTGGCGAAACCCGGCAGCCATTCCCGGAGCCCGGGGCCAAGATCCTCGCTGTCAACCGCGAGCTGGACGCACGCCTTGAGGTAGCTGAGCTTGTCGCCGGTATCGTAGCGGCGGCCCCGGAAGACAACACCGTAGACGCCATATCCTTCGCCTTCACCGGTGGCCAGCTCCTGCAGGGCATCGGTCAACTGGATTTCACCGCCGCGGCCGGGGCCGGTCCGTTCCAGTACATCGAACACGGCGGGGTGCAGCACGTACCTCCCGATGACAGCCAGGTTGGACGGCGCTTCCTCCGGTGCCGGCTTTTCCACCAGCCGGTTGACCCGCACGTAGCCTTCGCCGTCGATTTCGGAGATGTCCGCGCAGCCGTAGGCACTGATCTGCGAGGGCTCCACCTCGATGAGGGCGACGACGGAGCCTCCGGTCTTGGCCTGCACCTCGATCATGGTACTCAGGAGTTCATCCCGGGCATCGATGAGGTCATCACCCAGCAGCACGGCGAAGGCTTCGTCGCCGACGTGCTGTTTGGCGCGGAGCACCGCATGGCCCAGTCCGTGGGGGTCGCCCTGGCGCACGTAGTGGATGTCGCCCAGGTTGCTCGCCGCCTGGATGGACTCGAGCTTCTGGGTGTCGCCCTTGTCCGCGAGCGTGGATTCGAGTGCCGGCACCCGGTCGAAATGGTCTTCCAGCGCCCGCTTGTTCCGCCCGGTGATCATCAGGACGTCATTCAGTCCCACCTGCACGGCTTCCTCCACCACGTACTGGATGGCAGGCTTGTCGACGACGGGCAGCATCTCCTTGGGCATAGCCTTGGTGGCGGGAAGGAACCTGGTGCCCAGTCCGGCGGCGGGGATGACGGCTTTGCGAACTCTCGGGTTACTGGTAGTCACCGGACTAATCTAACGTCAGCGTCAAGCAATCAGGAATCAACGGACCGGCCTGCACCCGGTCCTGTACCCGCTTTCGGAGCGGCCGGAAAAGGAGACGAACATGCCTGAAGTGCCCAGCAACGCCAAGGACGGCATCCGCGCGGACCACCGCCGGCGGCGGGCAGGACTCACCCCTGCCGACCTCGAGTCCGCCGGCGCTGCACTGGCCCTGCATGGCGCCGCCTGGGCCGAATCCCTGTCCGGCGGCCAGCCCGCTACGTTTTGTGTGTATCTGGGGGTAGGCGTCGAACCGCCCACCCTTCCCCTAATCACCGCCCTGCACGGCAACGGGCACCGCGTCCTGCTCCCGGTGTGCGAACCAGGGCGGGAGCTTAGCTGGGTGTTCTGGAACCCGGAGGCCGGGTTTGTCCGCAGCAGGTACGCACCGGTCATGGAACCCGACGGTCCCCGGCACGGACCGGATGTGGCCGCGGACGCCGCCGCGCTGTTCATTCCGGCCACAGCTGTGGACCTCGATGGCAACCGGATCGGCCAGGGCGGGGGCTACTACGACAAATTCCTGGGCCACCTCGCAACGGCAGGGAAGGAAATCCCGCTGGCCGCGGTTATCTACGACAACGAACTTCTGCCGGCGGGGCATATCCCGGCAGAAGAGTTCGACCGTCCTGTCCCGGCAGTCCTCGTCCCATCCGGACTGCGGCCGCTGGGGAACATCGCCTGACACGGGCGGGACGGCCGCCGGGGATGATAGAATTAGCACTCAGGCCCTGCGACTGCTAACGGACCACCTGGACTTGGAGTTCAGACGCCGGCGGCAGCACGGGACCTCTCGTTTGCCCAAGAGGAGGAGCACCAGTGCCAACATATGCTTACGCCTGCAAGGATTGCGGCCACGCCTTCGACATCGTCCAGTCATTCTCGGACAGCTCACTGACGTCGTGCCCCGAATGCCAGGGCGCGCTGCGCAAGAAGTTCAACAGCGTGGGCGTCGTGTTCAAGGGATCGGGCTTTTACCGCACCGATTCCCGCGACTCCAAGGGCAGCACAGTCTCCGCGGCGCCGGCATCCAGCAACCCGGCCCCTGCCGCGGCCCCGGCAGCATCTGCTCCCGCGGCTGCCGCGAGCTGACTTCCGGCTCCTGCCGCCAACGACAGCGGCCCTGCTGACTTTGCGGACTTTGTCCACATAAGCGCGGGGCCGCTGTCGTTCGCGTTTCCCGGGTGCCTAGCGTGGGAAACATGCCTGCATCCCCGCTTCGCACCCGCCGCCGTTCCAGTCCCCGTCTCCCCCAGCGCAACCAGCGGTCCGGCGCCCTGCGCCCGTCAGGCCCCGGGAGCCGCACCGCCCGCTTCCGCAGCTGGCTCAACCGCAACCGCAGGCTTGCTGTGGCGCTGCTGCTGTGCGCCGCTGCGGCCCTCACAGTGCAGCAACTCACCCCGGCGCCGGTGCATACCGCAACCGCCCTGGCCGCTGCCCGTGACCTTCCGGCCGGGTCTGCCTTGGCAGCATCCGACCTCGCTGAAACCCAGGTCCCTCCGGGCATGATGACCGACGGCGTCCTCAGTGACCCTGGGCAGGCCGTGGGAAAGCAGGTGGCCGCTCCCCTGCGGAAAGGCCAGCTGCTGGCCGACGCACAGCTGCTCGGTCCGGGCCTGCTCACGGGCAGCCCGCCGGGGTCTGCCGCCGTCCCCCTCCGCATGGCCGATCCGTCGTCGATCCAGCTCGTCTCCCCCGGGCAGCTGGTCAATGTGGTGCTGACCGCCGCCAACGGCTTCGACCAGCAGCAACCGCCGGAGATCCTGGCCGCAGGCGTACCGGTGCTGTGGACGTCGGCCAAAGGTGGACAGGGAGGCCAATGGCTTGGTACCCAGGAAACGGACGGCCTGATCGTTGTTGCCGCCGGACCGGAACAGGCGGCGCGGCTGGCAGGAGCGTCCACCCAGGGCAAACTTTTCTTTGTTTTGGTGGGGCCATCATCCCCGCCCGCACACTAGCCTGCACGGCCATACCGGATCCCGACCGCGAGCCATCCCGCAACGGCTCCTACCGGCAAGGGAGTGCCTGCCCGGCCGCCCGGGAGACCCCTTAGCCCCAGTGCGGCGGCTTCTGTTCCTTCAGCCAGGCGTCATGGTCGTCTTCTCGGTCGCCCCAGGCCCTCGGGTCGTCCTCGGCCGCGGCCTTGGGCAGGACGCCTTCCGCCGGGCGCTGCCTGGAGCCGGAAGCCGCGGAAGCAGGCGCGGCCGGAGCTGCCGTGGGCCCGCCGTCAGCGGAAGCGTCCACGGACTGCCCGCCCGCCTCCGCGGTGCTGGTCCCGTCATCCTGGGTGCTGGTCCCGTCATCCATCGGGTTCGTTTCGTCGGTGGGCACGTTCTCCGCCTCCTTGGTGTCATGCAGGGTCCGCACGGGCGCCGCAGCCCGATGGCCGGCGCGTGCTTCACCGCCCGCCCGGCGTCCGGTGGCCGGTCCGGGGAAATGTGTGACATTCGACGCCGGGGCGCTCCCGGCTGCGGCGCCAATATCATTCAGCGCCTGGTCGACGTCATCGTCAAGGAATCCGTGGGACGTGGCATCACGCCCCGGGAGAACCACGTTTTCCAGGCCAAGATGCTTGGCGATCCGGTCCGCGCAGGCGGAAGGGTCGGTGAACACTTCGATGGTCCACAGCGGCATGTACCGCCAGCCCAGGCGCTCCAGCAGCTGGGGACGCAGCCGGCTCCGCTCGCGGACACTCATCGTGCGGTACTGTTCGGTGCCGTCGGATTCGATGGCAACAGGCCAGGGAAGGTCGGCGTCCTCCTTGCCCATGGTGCCCAGCGGGTCGGCAGCGGCCACCACGTCGATGGCGCCGTCGTACTGGTGCCAGACTCGCGCCCCCCGTGCCCGGAGCCGGTCCCCGAGGTCCGCCACCAACGGGTCGGCGCCGAGGGCCTGTTCGCTCGCGGCGGCGCGGGAGGCAGGGGTGCCTAGGTCGGTGTTGCCGGTGATTTCCCGGTCCAGCAGGGCGTACAGGTCCACCGCCCCGTGCGTCAGCCGGGTGTGGTCCAGGTCCTCGGGCCGGAAGCAGGTCAGCACGTGCATGGAGCGCCGAGCGCGGGTCATGGCCAGGGCGAACTTCTCCCGGCCCCCTTCCGCGGACAGAGGGCCGAAGCTGTGCAGCGCACGCCCGTGCGGGGTCCGCCCGAAACCCGGTGAGAAGATGACGTGGTCGCGGACCAGCCCCTGTGCGCGTTCCAGGTCAACAACACGGAAGGATTCGGCTCCGGCGCCGAAGAACCCGGCCAGCCCGGGGTGGTTGGGCAGCTGGAGCCGGATGGATTCACCGATCCGGGCCGCGTGCCGGAGGCTTGCGGTGACAACGGCCAGTGAGGTGCGCGGCCGGAGCCGGGCATGCTCGAAGACCAGTTCTACGACCCGGTTGACCTCGGCCACCACTGACTCGACGCCTTCGTGGTCGGCGCTGGGAAGCCCTGTCCCGTCCGGCAGGTATTCCACCAGCAGGGACCGGTCCAGGCCCGTGGCGGACTGGCCTTCCGGCAGCCGCCGCAGGCCGCCGTCGTAGAAGTTCTTGCTCAACTGCAGGACCAGGTCCTCGTCCACGGCACGGTAGACGAAGTTGAGCCGCCAGACGGGCAAGACCTCGGACAGCGCATTGAAGGCGCTCTCCACACGCTGGTGCGCCGACTCTCCCGGGGCCAGCCGTTCCACGCCCACTGTGAAAGTGCGGGGGCTGGCGATCCGGGCGTCACCGAAGGCGATGACCTGGCGGGCGCGTGCGATGGACGGCAGGACCGCCTGCAGCGACGTGGCTTCGGCGTCGAGGATGACGACGGCGTCGAAGTGCTGTTCAGCGGGCAGCAGCCCTGTCATCAGGTAGGGGCTCACGGACCACACCGGAACCAGAGTGCCGATCAGGTCGGGAGCCTGCGCGGTCAGCGCGGGCAGCGTCACCCTGCCGTCCTTCAGCAGGCTGCGGAGTAAGTCGGCCTGGCGGGGCTGGTCGGCAATGGCGGTCCGCCAGCGCTCCGCGAGGTCCCAGCGGAGCCGCGCGGCGCCGCTGGCGATGTGGGCATTGTCGGCGAGCCGGTACTCCGCCTCAAGCTGCCTGAGCGCGTCACCGTCGGACATGGCCAGGTAGTCGTCACCGCTGATCATGGCTTCCAGGGCGGACTGCCACCATGCCAGTTCCAATTCCGCGGCCACGGAGCCGACGGGGACTTCGCGTTCCGCGAGGTCCGCCAGGAGTTCGCCAAGGCCGTGCTCGCGCATGTTCTCGATGAGCAGGGTGCGCTCGGGCAGCGTCTTGAGGGTGTCGGTGTCGGCAACAAGGCGCTCCAGGCGTTCCATGAGCGCGGTGTACGGCACGGTGGCGAGGTCGCCGCCCTGTGCCGTGTGTTGGAGGGCCTCGCCCAGCTGGCCCAGTTCCCGCTCCAGTTCCCGGTAGAGGGCGTTCATCTCGGCGAGCCCGGACGGAACAGCCGGGTGGCGCTGGGTTGTGGCGTAGCCGGACCAGAGGGCGCGCTGTTCCTGGACCAGCATCAGGGAGCTGTGCAGGTCGGCGATGTGCACGCCGGGCCGGACGTACTCCTTGGCCACCCGGCGCAGCCGGGACCGCTGCATGGAGGTCATCTCGATGCCTCGCTCGCGGCGCCAGGACGAGGGCGCCGTGGCGGAGATCAGGTCCGTAACCGGCCGGTCGAAGATGTCCGGCGTGAACTTGTCCAGGCTGCCGCGCACGGCCACCAGCAGCCCAAGCTGCTCGCCCCACTCGGCGAAGGACCCGCCCAGCCGGATTTCTGCGTGTTCGGCGACGGCCTTCATGCGCTCCCGGAGGACCGGCAGGCTCTTCGCCACGGACCGGACAAGTTCCTGGGCTTCCTCGGTTTCCTTGCGGTTGAGGAGCCGGGCCCCGTGCCAGGGGCTGGTGGTCGCTGCTTTGCTGAAGCTGCCCAGCTCGGCAGCCCGGCGCAGCCTCCCGGCGAGTTCCTCCCGGTCGCGGATGCTGTCCAGGACGCTCCGCTTGAGGCGGACGGTCGTGGCCGGGGCGGGCTGGATCGACGTGAGCTCCGCCAGGGACTGCATGGCCTGGTAGGGCGAGCAGCCCCAGCGCTGCCGGACGTTGTGCAGCGACGCCACGTGGTCCATGAGGGCGTGGCGGTGCTCGATCAGCGTGTTGTGGAGGTTGCCAAGCTGCGGTTCCAGCGACTTTTCGTTGCGGACGATGGCGCGGACCAGCTGGGCTTTGAGCTGCTGGGCGGTCACGTTGCCGGAGAGCTGGAACAGGATGGATTCCAGGCCAAGGGATTCCAGCTGGCCGGAAACTTCGTTGAGGCTGGCACGCCGGTCCCCCACCACCAGGACGGTCTTGCCGGCATCAACCAGGGCGCCGATGGTGTTGATGGCAGTCTGCGTCTGCCCGGTGCCCGGCGGGCTGCTGACCACCAGGGAATCACCGGCGCGGGCCGAGTCAATGACGTACTGCTGGTCCGTGTCCGCGTCCAGCAGGAGCAGTTCGTCTTTGGGGTGCCGGCTGTCCAGCGGCGGGAAGCGGGACGGGTCCGGCTCCCCGACATCCACCACCTCCCCCCCGGCAGCTTTCGCGAGGGCTGCCACCAGCGGGTGGGCGTCGTTGATCCAGGGGTCGTCGAGGTTGCCCGAAAGGTCGGCGAAGGTGGAGACCAGCAGGTTGTGCTGGGCCTCGGCTCCGTGGATGGGACGGATCAGCGTGGCCAGCCGGTCGAGTACGGGCTGCGGGTCGAACCGCGCGGTGCTGTATGCCAGGCGGGTAACGGCGTTGACGTCGAAGACGATGCCATGGATGTTCTTCAGGTGCCGGACCAGCGCCGGGTTGATGTGCGCCTGCTCGGTCAGCTGAAGTTCGTAGTCGTCCTCCCCCGGGCGGACGGTCAGCGAAATCGCGGTAAGCATGACGGGCGCGGACACGCGCTGGGGCTTGCCCCCGACGGCGGACGTCCACACCACGGTACCGGCGGAGAGGTAACCGGCGTCGATGCCCCGGTCGTTGGCGAGTTCGAAGATCTTCGACCGGATGTTGCGGGAGGCGCGGGCGGCCACAACATATTGCTGCCGGTCCCGGATGAGAGTGGACAGGCGCGTCTTCCGTCCGGCCATGAGCTGGGCCAGTCCGGAAGGGTGGGCGTGGGTCAGGTCGATGGAACCTTCGGGGGTCTTGGTGAAGCGCAGCATGGTGTCTGCCCCGGTGACGGGCTTGAGCCCGGACAGCCATTTGCGAAGTTCTTCGGAGCCTTCCGGGTGGCCTTGACCAACTGACACTACTGCCTTCTTTTCTGCGCTTGCGCGTGACGCCCTGGACCATACCGGCATACGTTCGAGCGTAGCCGCTTCCGCGGCGGACTCGGGAGACCGCAACACGGGAGAGCCTAAATTGCGGGAATTTCCTCCGGGGACAGAAGTGGCCGGCCCCCAGTCCCGGAGGCCGGCCACATCAGGATGCTATTCCCACTCGATGGTTCCCGGCGGCTTGCTGGTGACGTCCAGCACCACCCGGTTGACGCCGTCCACCTCGTTGGTGATCCGGTTGGAAATCCGGGCCAGGAGTTCGTACGGGAGCCGGGACCAGTCCGCCGTCATGGCGTCCTCGGAGGACACAGGCCGGAGCACGATCGGGTGCCCATAGGTGCGGCCGTCACCCATAACGCCCACGCTGCGGACGTCGGCGAGCAGGACGACAGGCATCTGCCAGACCTCGTTGTCCAGTCCGGCGGCAGTCAGCTCTGCCCGGGCGATCGCGTCGGCCTTGCGGAGCAGGTCGAGGCGTTCCTTGGTGACCTCGCCGACGATCCGGATACCGAGGCCGGGGCCGGGGAACGGCTGGCGACCCACGATCTCCTGCGGCAGGCCAAGCTGGGCGCCGACGGCGCGGACTTCGTCCTTGAACAGGGCGCGGAGCGGTTCGACGAGTTCGAACTGCAGGTCCTCGGGAAGACCGCCCACGTTGTGGTGGCTCTTGATATTCGCGGCGCCTTCGCCGCCGCCGGATTCGACGACGTCCGGGTAAAGTGTCCCCTGGACCAGGAACTTGATCTTTTCGCCGTGCGCGGCCGCCTCGGCGATGATGGCTAGTTCGGCTTCCTCGAAGGCGCGGATGAACTCACGGCCGATGATCTTGCGCTTGGTTTCGGGGTCGCTGACGCCGGCCAGGGCGGACAGGAAGCGTTCCTGCTCATTGGCGACGTAGAGCTTCACGCCGGTTGCGGCAACGAAGTCGCGCTCCACCTGCTCGGCTTCGCCTTCGCGCAGCAGCCCGTGGTCAACGAAGACACACGTGAGCTGGTCGCCCACGGCGCGCTGGACCAGGGCGGCGGCGACGGCGGAGTCAACGCCGCCGGAGAGGCCGCAGATCACCCGGGCATCGCCCACCTGCCGGCGGATGCGCTCCACCTGCTCTTCGAGGATGTTGCCGGTGGTCCAGTTCGCCTCGAGCTTGGCGCAGTTGAACAGGAAGTTCTCCAGCACCTGCTGGCCGTAGGCGGAGTGCTTGACCTCGGGGTGCCACTGCACACCGAACAGGCCCTTTTCCTCGTTGGCGAAGGCCGCCACTTCGGCGCCGGCCGTCGTGGCCAGGACCTCGAAGCCTTCGGGGGCCGCGTGGACGGAGTCGCCGTGGCTCATCCAGGTGTTCTGGTGCTGGGGCATGCCCTCCAGGACGGAGCGTGCGTCGCCCAGGATGGTGGTTTGGGTGGAGCCGTACTCCCGCAGCCCGGTCTTGTCCACCTTGCCGCCGAGGGCGTTGGCCATTGCCTGGAAGCCGTAGCAGATGCCGAAGACGGGGACGCCGGCCTCGAACAGGTCGGCACCCACGGAGGGGGCGCCGTCGGCGTAAACGCTGGAGGGTCCGCCGGAGAGGATGATGGCGGCGGGGTTCTTGGCCAGGAGCTGCTCGGTGGACCAGGTATGCGGAACCACTTCCGAATACACGTTCGCTTCCCGGACGCGGCGGGCAATCAGCTGCGCGTACTGGGCACCGTAGTCAACTACCAGCACCGGCTTCTGGGAAGTCTGGGATGCAGTGGGAGTAGTCACCGTAATAGCCTACTTTGCGCCGTTGCACCGGCGCACCTTGAGAAGCCGCGCTGTGACGGAGCGAACGCCGCGGCGTGCCCCAAGGCGCCGAGGGACGGCTCAGTAGCGCTGCGGCGCCTGGGGGTTGGCCGCGAGTTCGGCCTCCACCTCGGCGTGGAACTTCTTCTCGACGATGAAGGACAGGAACGGGACCACGCCGCCCAGCGCCAGCAGGACCAGCTTCAGGAACGGCCATCGCATCAGCGACCACAGGCGGAAGTTGGACATCAGGTAGACCACGTACATCCAGCCATGCACGATCAGGACCGTGACCGACAGGTTGACCCCGCCCTCAACGCCCTTGGGTTCGGCGTCAGCGAAACCGAAGCCAAACGGCTCGCCGGTGACGGCGTTCGTGCCGCCCGCGAACAGGTACTGCCCGAAGCCGTACCGGGCGACCAGTTCCGCGCAGAGGAGCAGCAGCATGGCACCGGTGAGGTAGGCCAGGACCTTGTAAAACTTCAGGGCCGAGCGGATCTGGGCTTCGGTGCCGCCGAAGCGCCGCTTCTTCCCGGATGTCTTGGTGCCTGCGGCGGCGGGGGTTGCCGGTTTCGGATCAATCATGGCTGTACCTTTTGCTGGGTCTGTGCAGGTTGCTGGTTCGTCTGTGCAGGATGCTCGGGGTGTTCGTGCAGGTGGCCGTCACCGGCATTGTCGAGGCTGTCCTCGAGGTCCCGGTGGTAGTCGTCCTTGACCAGGCGCCACCAGATAAAGAGGGCGAAGCCGGCAAAAACCACCCACTCCAGTGAGTAGAAGAGGTTGAGCCAGTTGATCTTCTGCCCTGGCGGTTGCGGGCCTATGTTCAGGGGCAGCAGCTTGCCGGGCACGGCGGCGGCGCTGACGTCCGCTCCCCCGGCCACTTCCGCGGTGGCCGCGACGAAGCCGGGGTAGCTGCTCACCTCCCAGTAGTTGATGAGCTCGGCCACGGAGACTGCGGTTGCCTCGCCGGGTGCCGGCGCCGTGTTGGCGAGGGGAGCTTCGGAGGGCAGGAGCCGTCCGGTCAGTTCCATGGGGCCCGACGGCGGTGCTGCCGCGTCACCGGGTTCGGCTACCCACCCGCGGGCCACCGGAATCCAAGTCTGCGGCGTGGCGGCGACGCCGGTCAGGGCCGGCGCGCCGTCGACGGCGAAGGCGGAGACCACCCAGTACCCGGTCTTGCCGTCATGAAGCCGGCCCGGTACCAGGACCTGCTTGTCCGGGTCATAGGTTCCGGTGGCACGAACCATCTGGTCGGCGTCGGTCCCGTGGAAGAATTCGCCGGGCTGGAGGGTTTCAGTCAGCGGCCGGACCTGCTCGGTGGCGGGATTGACCGGCGCCTCGGGCTGGGTGGAACGCCCGAACTGCCACTGGCTGAGCAGCACAAAGACCCCGGAGATGGCGATCGCGAAGATGAAACCTGCGATCCATCGGGGCTTCAGGGCTGTTTTCCACACGTCTTAACCGTACTTCGTACTTCTGTAGAACAACTAAACGCGGCCTGCTGTGGCCCGGCGGTTCAGGGGCCGGGATTCAGTGGTCGAAAAACACCAGGCTGGAGTTGATGAGTTCGGCGATGACCTCGGCGTCGTAGGCCCGCCGCAGCGACTCGCGGAACGATTCCTTGGACAGTGACCTCGCCAGGGTTGCCAGCACTTCCAGGTGGTCGGAGAAGGAGCTCGCTGGTGTGGCGATGAGAAGGACCACGGTGGCGGGGCCGTCCGAGGCACCAAAGTCGAGGGCGTGGCCGTACTTCGTTATGCCCACGGCAATGGATGTCCGGGAAACGAACTCGCTGCGCGCGTGCGGCAGGCCGACCCCGCCGGGAAGCCCGGTGGCGAGCTGGTGTTCGCGTGCATTGACGTGCCGGAGGAAGCCCTCCAGGTCGGAGACGCGCCCTGCGGCGTACAGCCGTTCGGCCAACTGGGTGGCGGCGTCGGCCTTGTCTTTTGCCTCGAGTTCCAGGATCACCATCTCGGGCGTGGTGAGGTCGGCATCATACGGGTCAAGTGGTTCCGCCAAGGCGTATCCCTTCAGTCAGCGCTACGGGCACCTGCCCCTCAGCGCAAGGGCACGATGTCTTCCACGCCCAGGCGGGCGGCGTCTGCGGATTCGTCGTCCGGCTGTTGCTGGCTGAGGCGTTCGGCCTCCACGCGGGCAATGTAGTGGCGCACTTCATTTTCGCGCTGCGCGTCACTCCAGCCAAGGACGTCACCCATCAGTTTAGCGACAACCGGGACGGCGGACACACCGCGGTCCCATGCTTCGATGGAGATCCTGGTCCGCCGGGTCAGCACGTCGTGGACGTGCCGCGCCCCTTCGTGGGTGGCCGCGTAGACCGCCTCGGCCTGCAGGTAGTCGTCGGCTCCGGGGATCGGTTCGGCCAGGGCCCGGTCCTTTTCGATGATCGCCAGTACTTCCGGTGTCATGGACCCGTAGCGGTGGAGCAGGTGCTCGATCCGTGCGACGTGGACCCCCGATTCCTCGGCGGTGCGGTTCCGCCGGTTCCAGGCTGCCCGGAAACCGCTGGCACCAAGCAGCGGGATGGTTTCGGTACAGCTCGGCGGGACGCGCTCGTCCATGGTGCGCGTGGCCTCGTCCACGGCGTCCTTGGCCATCACCCGGTAGGTGGTCCACTTTCCCCCCGCGACGACGACGAGTCCCGGCACGGGATGCGCCACCACGTGCTCGCGGGACAGCTTTGCGGTGGAGTCGTTTTCGCCGGCCAGCAGGGGGCGCAGGCCGGCGTACACGCCTTCGACGTCCTCCCGGGTCAGGGGCCGTTTGAGGACCCGGTTCACGTGTTCGAGGACGTAGTCGATGTCCTTGCTGGACGCCGCCGGGTGGGCTTTGTCGAGGTTCCAATCGGTGTCCGTGGTGCCGATGATCCAGTGCCGGCCCCAGGGGATGACGAACAGGACCGATTTTTCGGTGCGGAGAATCAATCCCACGGTGGACTGGAAGCGGTCCCGCGGCACCACCAGGTGGATGCCCTTCGAGGCGCGGACCTGGAGCTGGCCCCTGTCGGTGACCATCGCCTGGGTTTCGTCCGTCCAGACGCCGGTGGCGTTGATGACTTGCTTCGCGCGGATGTTGAAGCGGGTCCCGTCCTCCCGGTTTTCCACCTTGGCACCCACCACGCGTTCGCCTTCGCGGAGGAAGTCCACCACCGCCATGTTGTTGACGGCGTGCGCGCCGTAGTAGGCGGCGGTGCGGACGAGGTTGGCGACGTATTTGGCGTCGTCCACCTGCCCGTCGTAGTAGCGGATGGCGCCGACGAAGGCATCGTTCTTGAGGCTGGGTGCGGCGCGGAGCATGCCACGCTTGGTGAGGTGCTTGTGGAAGGGCACCCCCCTGCTGTGGCCGCTGGAGATGGACAGGGCGTCGTACAGCGCGATGCCGGCACCCACGTAGGGCCGTTCGATAAAGGGCTTGGTCAGCGGGTAGAGGAACGGCACGGGACGGGCCAGGTGGGGCGCCAGTTCGGACAGGAGCAGCCCGCGCTCCTGCAGCGCTTCCTTGACCAGGGCGAAGTCGAGCATTTCAAGGTAGCGGAGGCCGCCGTGGATGAGCTTGGAGGACCGGGAGGACGTGCCGGCGGCCCAGTCGCTTGCCTCCACGATGCCGACGCTCAGACCGCGGGTAACGGCGTCCAGGGCCGCTCCGGTGCCGACGATGCCGCCGCCCACGATGAGGATGTCCAGTTCCTGCCCGGGCTCGGTGGTGGACCGGAGCCGCTGGATGGATGCTTCCCGGGCTTCCGGCCCGAGGGCTCCGCCGTGGTCAGGACCTGTCTTCATTGAACGCCTCCGCTGCCTCGGGTGCCGGTAGTAAAACCACACTACTTGCTGGCGGCGGGCTTTGGGCAGGCCGGCCGGACACGTCGTGGACCCGGCCGGCCTGCAGGGTCAGTTGCCTTCGTATGGGGATACGACGACGTCGACCCGCTGGAACTCCTTCAGGTCCGAGTAGCCGGTGGTCGCCATGGACCGGCGGAGGGCACCGATCAGGTTGGACGTCCCGTTGGTGTGGTGGCCGGGTCCGAAGAGGACCTCCTCAAGCGGGCCGACGGTGCCTACGTTGACGCGGTCCCCGCGGGGCAGTTCCAGGTGGTGGGCCTCCTGGCCCCAGTGCCAGCCCTTGCCCGGGGCTTCTTCGGCACGTGCCAGCGCGCTGCCCAGCATCACGGCGTCGGCGCCCATGGCAATGGCCTTGACGATGTCGCCCGAGGCGCCCATGCCGCCGTCGGCGATGACGTGGACGTAGCGGCCGCCGGATTCGTCCATGTAGTCGCGGCGGGCGGCGGCGACGTCGGAGATCGCCGAAGCCATTGGCGAGTGGATGCCCAGCGCGCGGCGGGTTGTAGTGGTGGCACCGCCTCCGAAGCCCACCAGGACACCCGCAGCGCCGGTGCGCATGAGGTGCAGGGCCGGGGTGTAGCCGGCGGCGCCCCCGACGATGACGGGCACGTCGAGTTCGTAGATGAACTGCTTGAGGTTCAGCGGTTCGTGGTCCTTGGACACGTGCTCGGCGGAGACGGTGGTGCCACGGATCACGAAAATGTCGACGCCGGCCGCCACCACCGTCTTGTAGTGTTCCTGGGTGCGCTGCGGGGTGAGGGAGCCGGCCACCGTGACGCCGGCGTCGCGCATCTCGGCGAGGCGGGACGTGATGAGTTCGGGCTGGATGGGCGCCTGGTACAGCTCCTGCATGCGGCCGGTCACGGCCGGGCTGTTGGTTTCGTCCTGGAGGGCGCCGATTTCGTCGAGGATGGGCTGCGGGTCCTCGTACCGGGTCCAGAGGCCCTCAAGGTCCAGGACGCCGAGGCCGCCCAGTTTGCCGAGCGCGATCGCTGTTGCCGGAGACATGGCGGAGTCCATGGGGGCCGCGATGACCGGCATGCTGAACTGGTAGGCATCGATCTGCCAGGAGACGGAGACGTCCTTGGGGTCGCGGGTACGACGGTTAGGGACGATTGCAATGTCATCCAGGGAGTAGGCACGACGCCCACGCTTGCCACGGCCGATCTCGATCTCATAAGTCACTGCTCTAGGTTATCCCAGCCGCCGTCCTGTCCTTGGCTAGAGTGTCCTCGTGGGCAGGCGCTGGATCTTCGACGGGCATATCGCCGGCATCGGCACCGGCTCGGGCCTGCGTGCCGTGGTGGGGATCTGGCAGGAGTCCCCGTTCGGTTCCTTCGCGGACGTCATGGTCCAGCAGCGGTCCGGGCACCGGCTGCTGCTGGCGCCAAGGCCGGACGTTGCCCGGTTCATCGCTGAGACTTACAGCTTCGACGAGGTCCGCGTGCTGCCTGTGTCCACCCGCCTTCAGCCGGATGTGCTGGACGTGGAAGCCGGCCCGCTGTCCATCCGTGCGCACCTGGGCCGCCGTACCCTCCTCGGCAAGGGGCTGCGTGCGGTCCCCCGGAGCCTCGCTGTCCATCCCTGCTGGCTGGGCGCGGTCAGCCCGTTGGCTGCCCTGGCAGCCCCCGGAGCGCGGACGTCCGGTTCCGCCGGCAGCGGCCGGCACGAGTACTACGGGGTGAGCGACCTGCACTCCCTGGCGGCCGCCGTCGTCCGGTTTGACGGCCGCGACGCCGGACGGCTGGCACCTGTGCACCCGCCTGTGACGTTCGGCTTCAGCAGCGTCCCGCCGCAGCCCAGCCTGGCCCGGGTGCGTACCACGGTGGTGGAGGCCTAAACGCCTTCTGCCTCCACCCCCAGCTGGGACTCGAACATGCGGAAGTAGCGGCCGCGCAGCGCCACCAGTTCGCGGTGGGTGCCCTGTTCCACGATCCGCCCGTCCTCCAGCATGTACACCACGTCCGCCTTCTCGATGGTGGCAAGGCGGTGGCTGATGGCGATGATGGTGCTGCTGCGGTCCGCGAAGAGCCGGGTGAAGATACGGTGCTCGGCCAGCGCGTCGATGGCGGAGGTGGGCTCGTCCATCACCATGAAGGAGGCGTCGCGGTAAAAGTTCCGGGCCATGGCCAGCCGCTGCCACTGCCCGCCGGACAGGCCGCTGCCCTTCCTTCCCCGCGGGTCCTCCATCCAGTTGCTGACGTGGTTCTCCAGGCCGTTGGGGAGTTTGCTGATGAAGTCCAGGGCCTCGGCATCCGCTGCCGCACGGCGGATCCTGCCGTCGTCGCGGGGGTTTTCGACGTCGCCGAAGTAGATGTTCTCCGCGGCGGTGGCGAACTCGTACTTGAGGAACTCCTGGCTCAGCACCGCCAGGTGGCGGTGCCAGGAGGTGACGTCGACGGCGGCGAGGTCCACGCCGTCGAGCAGCACCTGGCCGGAATCCGGCCGGTACAGGCCCGCCAGGATCCTGATCAGCGTGGACTTCCCGGCACCGTTCTCCCCCACGATCGCGATGTGCTGGCCTTCCCGGATGGTCATGCTGATCCCGCGGATCACCTCAATGTCACTGCCTGTGTACGTGAAACGGATGTCCTTGAGCTCCACCTTCCGCGGCACGGCCGGCAGGGGCGGCGCATGCTCCGAGTGGACCGGCATCGCCATGAACAGCTCATAGTCCTTCAGGTTGGCCAGGTCCTCGTCGATGGAGCTGAGGGAGGACACCAGGTTGTTGGCCGTGGAGAGGGCCCGGCTGACGATCTGCTGGACGTAGAGGAACTGGCCCACCGGCTGGGCGCGGGTGATGATCTGTCCCACCACCCAGATCAGCGACACCACCTCGGCTCCGTACTGCAGTGCGTCCGCGGCAAGCTGCTTGGGAATGTACCGCCGCTGGTAGTCGAGGCGGCGGCGTTCGTCCGCGTCCCGGAGGCGGGACCGAAGGCCCATCAGGAAGCCCACGATGCCGTAGAGCCGCATTTCGGCGATGTGCTGCGGCCGCAGGAGGTTCTGCTCGATCATGCGCCGCTGCCGCCTTGAGTCCACCTGGGTGTTCCAGTGGGCTATCTGCTCGCGCGACAGCTTGAACTGCAGGTAGACGCTGGGGACGATGGCCACCAGCACGATGACCGCGATCCACCAGCTGACCACGAGCAGCGCGCCGACGGCCAGGATGACGGACACCAGCTGGGTGAAGATCGCCGCAATGCGGTCCAGGACGCGGGCGTACGAGTCCGAGAACCTTTTGGCCCGGTCGTAAAGGTCGACGGTCTCTTTGTCGTCGTACCGCCAGAACTCCAGGGCGAGGAAGCGTTCATACATCTGGTCACCAACGATGGCGCCGACCTTGAAGCTCATGAGCTGCTGGATGTAGCGGTCCACGCTGGTGAAGGCACCCCAGAACAGACCCAGCGCGGCGGTGATGACGACATAGACGATGGCCAGCTGGCCGGCACCGGCGTCACCCGCATAGGCCGCTGCCAGCGCCGTGGTGGTCAGCGCCGCGAAGTAGGTGGTCACCAGCGGCAGCACCGCCGAGATCAGTGAGCCGAGCACCTTCATCACCACAGCACCCGGGGACGCACGGAAACTGACCCGCAGGACCTTGGCCACGGCGCGGGCGTACGGCCTTAGCGCCAGGCGGCGCTGGGGATCGCGTTTAGGGCTGAGTTCAGCCGGATGGCCGGAGGGAGGCATGCCCCCAGCCTAGTTCGCGGGACCGACAAAGGACCGGCCGGGACAGCGAAGGCCACGGGCATAAAACCCGTGGCCTTCGCACTGTGGAGCCGGTGTCAGCGGGAACCGTAGTTCGGCGCCTCGACGGTCATCTGGATATCGTGCGGGTGCGATTCCTTCAGGCCTGCCGGTGTGATCCGGACGAACTTGCCGCGCGCCTTGAGTTCGGGAATGGTCGGGGCGCCGGTGTAGAACATGGTCTGGCGCAGGCCGCCGACCAGCTGGTAGGCCACGGAGGCCAGCGGACCGCGGTAGGCAACGCGGCCTTCGATGCCTTCGGGGATCAGTTTGTCGTCGCCGGACACGTCCGCCTGGAAGTAGCGGTCCTTGGAGTAGGACGTGTTCTTGCCGCGGGACTGCATGGCGCCGAGGGAGCCCATGCCGCGGTAGGACTTGAACTGCTTGCCGTTGACGAAGATCAGTTCGCCCGGGGACTCGTCGCAGCCTGCCAGCAGCGAACCGAGCATCACGGTGTCTGCGCCGGCCACCAGGGCCTTGCCGATGTCGCCGGAGTACTGCAGGCCGCCGTCGGCGATGAGCGGAACGCCGGCCGGGATGGCGGCCTTGGCGGATTCGTAGATGGCGGTGATCTGCGGCACGCCCACGCCGGCCACCACGCGGGTGGTGCAGATGGAGCCCGGCCCGACGCCCACCTTGATGCCGTCGGCACCGGCGTCGATCAGGGCCTGCGCGCCTTCACGGGTGGCAGCCTGGCCACCGATGATGTCCACGTGCGCGGCCACGGAATCGGACTTGAGCCTGCGGATCATGTCCAGCACACCCTGGGAGTGGCCGTTGGCGGTGTCCACGAACAGGGCGTCGACGCCGGCGTCCACGAGTGCCATGGCGCGCTCCCAGCCGTCCCCGAAGAAGCCTATGGCGGCGCCCACGCGGAGCCGGCCTTCGTCGTCCTTGGTGGCCAGGGGGTACTGTTCGGCCTTGGTGAAGTCCTTGGTGGTGATCAGGCCCTTGAGGCGGCCCTGCTCGTCCACGAGCGGCAGCTTCTCGATCTTGTTGGTGGCCAGCTTGTGGGAGGCTTCCTCACGGCTGATCCCCACATGCCCGGTGACCAGGGGCATCTTGGTCATGACGTCGCTGACAAGCCGCAGCGGGAAATCGGACTCCGGCACGAAGCGGGTGTCGCGGTTGGTGACGATGCCCAGCAGGCGGTTCTCTTCATCCACCACGGGCAGGCCCGAGACGCGGTACTGCGCGCAAAGGTTGTCCAGCTCCTGCAGGGTCGCTTCGGGGCGGATGGTCAGCGGGTTGGTGATCATGCCCGACTCGCTGCGCTTCACGCGGTCCACCTGGTCCGCCTGGTCGGCGATGGACAGGTTGCGGTGCACCACGCCGAGGCCGCCCTGGCGTGCCATGGCGATCGCCATCCGGGATTCGGTCACGGTGTCCATAGCGGCGGACAGCAGCGGCGTCTGCACCGTGATGCGCTTGGAGATCCGCGAGGACGTGTCTGCATCGGACGGAATGACGTCGGTGTGGCCCGGCAGGAGGAGGACGTCGTCGTAAGTCAGGCCGATGAAGCCAAAGGGGTTGTGTTCGGGCTCGGTCATGAGTGCGCCTCTTACCTTGGTTGCTGAGCGGGCAGGGGTTGCAGCCGATGACCAGCCCGTCATTACGGGTCTGGCCTGTGCAGGGATCGGGAGCGCCACGCTTTGCGGCGTTCCGGGGCAGAAAGTGTTGAGTAAATATTAGAACCTCAGCGCCGATCCCCCTATTCCGCGGCGGCAATGTGAGCAACGGCACCTCGTCGCCTAACTCCAGCCGGTGGCCGCCAGCAGCCGCTGCTCGAACATCGGCAGCATGCTCTCCACGTAGGTCCTGGTGAGGTGGTTGTCATCCTTGTAGACGTACACGTTTCCCACCACCGCGGGGCAGACTCCCCGCGCGCAGATGAAGTCGCTCATGTCCATCAGGTGCAGTCCGTCGAGTTTGCCGCGGTAGTTGTCCAGCGGTGAGGGGTTCACCAGCGATTCGCTCAGGGACGGGTTGCATTCGGGGGCGTCGGGGCCGTGGCGCTGGACGCATTCGGGCATGTTGAACGTGAAGCGCGGGTTGTCACGGATGCCCACCACCTCGATTCCGGCCTCGGTGAAGGGGCGGATACCGTCCAGGTAGCCTGGAACTTCCGTCTCGAACGGGGCTTCCTCGTGGGTCAGCGACGCAACGGTGAACACGGCGTCCGGCCGGTGCTCGAGGACGTACGCGGCGCTTGCCCGGTTGTAGGCGTTGCATTCGGCGTTCCGGGTCTCCGATTCGGCACCGAACCGGCAGGCGGGCATCAGCAGCGTCACCAGTTCCCAGCCCCTGGCCTCGGCGATAGGGGCCAGTGCGCCCAAATACTGCTGGGAGTGCGAATCCCCCAGCACTACGATCCGTTTGGTTGACCCTTCGGCGGGGACGTCCTGCCGGCAGCCTTCCAGGATGGGGTCGGCGGTGGCGTTTGCACCGGTGCAGGGTGCGTGGATTCCCGCCCAGTCGTTGTCCAGGGCCGAGGGGCCGGGAATGATCTTGGCCTGGGGCGCGGGCTGCCCGGCGTTTTCCGGGCTGAGCGCCGCGGCCCCCGGAGTGAGCTCGCGGGGCTGTGCCGCCGTCGCGGTTTCCTCCGCGGTGAGGGTTGTCTGCCAGATTGCCACCGGACCGGCCAGGACGGCACCGCAGGCAGCGATGACGACGGCGGTGCGCCAGGCCCGCAGTTTGGGCCAGTGCCAGTCGCGCAGCGGCTTCTCCACGAAGCGGGTGGTGAGGACCGCCAGCACGATTGACGCGCCAACGATCGCCAGCCCCTGGACGAGATTGGGGGCTTCCACGCCGGTGGCGGCCAGTGCGAGCACCAGGACAGGCCAGTGCCACAGGTACAGGGCGTAGGAGTTATCGCCGAGCGCCACGGCCGGCTTGCTGCTGAGGAACCGGTCCACGCCAAACCGGCTTCCGGTCTGTCCGGCCACAATGATGGCGGCTGCCGAGACCGTGGGCCAGAGCGCCACGAAGCCGGGGAAGGAACGGTCCACCGTCAGCAGGAGCCCGCAGGACACCATGCCCGCCAGGCCGGCCCAGCCCATCACCACGCGCACGGCGCGGGCCGGATTCAGGTACGGCAGCGCGAGGGCCAGCAAAGAGCCCAGGGCGAATTCCCACAGCCGGGCGCGGGTGTCGAAGTACGCGTATGCCTGGTTGGTGGCGGTCTGCTCCACGGAGTATGCCAGGGAGACGGCGAACACGGCGCCAAAGACGAGTGCCAGCAGGCCCCGGTAGGTGAGGCGGCCGGTGCCGGGCATGCGGCGCAGCAGCTGCAGCAGGGCGGCGGCGCCGGCGAAGACCAGCGGCCAGAGGATGAACACCTGGCCTTGGATGGACAGCGACCAGAAGTGCTGCAGCGGGCTGGCACCGGCATGGTCCTGTGCGTAGTAGTCCACGGCGGTGTCGGCGAGCAGCCAGTTCTGGCTGTAGAGCAGGGACGCCCAGGCCTGGTCGAGGACCTGCGGCCAGCGGCCCTGGGGAAGGATCAGCCAGGTGCCGGCCAGGACTCCCAGGATCACCACGACGGCGGCGGGCAGCAGCCGCTTGAACAGGTGCAGCCAGTGCGCCAGCAGTCCGAAGGGGCGCCCCGATTCGGCCTTCCGCACGAACGACAGCGTGAGCAGGAAGGCCGAGATCAGGAGGAAGATGTCCACGCCGCCGGACACCCGGCCGAGCCAGACGTGGTAGGCAACCACCATCAGCACGGCGAGGGCACGGAGACCCTGCACTTCTGGGCGGAAGGATGCTTTCCGCACCTTGGCGTCAGCCCGGGCGGGCGGTTTGGCTGCAGCTTCTGTTCTCGCTATCGACACACATGACCCCTTGGAAACCGGCAGGCAAAAACATTAAGCCTATGGGGTTCCCGCCGCCCAGGGCCAATCGGCAGCGTGCTTCCGGGTTCATACGACAGGGATCTTCGCGGCCAGGTACCGTGCGTCGCGGCCTGCACCCGGGAGGGTGGCGGAGGCCGCAGCGTAAAGGAATTCCTGTCCCAGGAAGAACAGGCCGGGGACATCCAGGGCGACGCCGCGGTGCTGACGTGGCAGCGCACCGCCGTCGAGCAGGTCAGGATCGATCCAGCTGAAGTCGTCCCGGTATCCGGTGCACCAGATCACATTGGCGACCGCCAGGCGGGTGCCGTCGGCCAGGACAGGCTGCCCGTCCTCCACGCCAGTGACACGCGGCACCAACTGAACACCGGCTGCCGCCAGGTCCTTGGTCTTGGTCCGGATCAAGGGCGTTGCGTGTGCCTTGAAAGTGGGAGCGGCCTTGCGTCCCAGCGGCGTGCCCAGGGTGAGCACGTGCAGGCCCAGGAAGCGGATGACGGGCAGGGCAAAGCGTGCGGCCGCCCGGCCGTGCTTTACCGGGAGCTCGCCGCTGGGCTTTCCGGCAACGGTGGTGTTGTGCGTCCGACTCACTTCGAGCGCGATTTCCGCGCCCGAGTTTCCCAGCCCCACGACGAGGACCGGACCGTCCTGCAACTGCCCCGGGTTCCGGTAGTCCATTGAGTGGAGCTGGACTACGGCGGGTGCCAGGTCCCGGGCGAAGGCGGGGACCTTGGGTGCCTGGCTGACTCCGGTGGCCACGACGGCGTTGCGCGCCTCCCAGCGCCGGCCGTTCGACGCAGCCACGAAATGGCCGTCGTTCCGGGAAAGGCGCTCCACCCGCGTGTTGTGCAGCACCGGCAGGGCGTTCCGTTCGGCGTAGCCTTCGAGGTAGCCGGCCACGTCGTCCTTGGTGGGGAAGGACAGCGGGTCCGCCGGGAAGGGATCGCCCGGCAGGCCGTCGTACTTTGCAGGGGTGAAGACGCGCAGCGAGTCCCAGCGCTGGCGCCAGGCATCACCGGTGCGCCCGTTGGCGTCAAGGATGACGAAGTTCCGCTGTTGTTCCTTCAGCTGGCGGCCGAGGGCCAGGCCCGCCTGGCCACCGCCGATGATGATCGTGTCCAGCATGCCGGTCACGTGGCTGTTGTTCATGGCTGTGCTCCTGTTTCACTGAGGTGGATGCCTGCAGCTGAGCCCTCCCGGCGCCCCGGTGACCCGCTTCGGCTGCCTTCGCTGTCCGGGTCCCGGTAACGCAGCCACCATGCCAGCATCAGCGCGGACGCGAGGACGTAGGCGAGGTGGAGGACCCAGATGGGCCCGGCCGGGAGGTGGAAGACGTAGATGCAGTGCACGGCATTGGCCACGTTACTGAGGACCAGGTTCCCCAGGCTGTAGGAAGCAAGGTCCCTCGTGCGGGCGGCTTTCACCAGCATTGGCAGCATTCCTATGGCGAACAGCGCCGTGGACAGCATGCCGGCAAGGAGTGGAAGGTTCATGCTTTGAGGCTAGGGCCGGTGCTTTGGCTGCCGCGTCGGGCTAATCGTGTAATTGTGCTCCGCGGCGGAGTGGGTAATTTTGCCCAGGCCCGTCCGTTAGTCCGTGCTCGAAGGCGTACCTGGTGGCCGCGGTCCGGGATGTGAGCCCGAGTTTCAGGAAGATGTTGCTCACATGCCGCGCCACGGTCTTTTCGCTGAGGAACAGCGACGCCGCAATGGCGCGGTTGCCCTGGCCGGAAGCGATCAGGCGAAGCACCTCCGCTTCCCTTGCCGTCAGCGGACCGGCCGCAGCGCCGTCGGCCTTCCCCATGAGCGACGCGGTCCAGGCGGCCGCGGGTGCGGCGCCCAGTTCGAGGAACGCGGCGTGCGCCGCGTCGAATTCCATCAGCGCGGAGGCTTCGTCACCGAGGTCCCGGCATGCGCGTCCCAGAAGTGCGCGGCAGCGTGCGGCCTCGTACGGCACACCCAGATCGAGCCACAGGTGACAGGCCTGCCGCAGGTCCCTTGACGCGGTGGCGGGGTCGCCTTCCGCCAGCCGGGCAGCGCCGCCGGCCTGGTGCGCCACTGCCCGCACCATGGGTTTGGGGCAGTCCTTCGCGAAGCGGGCCAGTTCGTCTGCCGCCTCCCGCGCTGCGGGAAGGTCATCCAACGCCAGTTCGATCTCCACGAGCGCGGGCAACACGTGCCTGCGGGTGGCTACATCCGCCACTGCCGCTGCCCTGCGGATCATCGCCTGCGCCTGCCCGGACTCCCCGCGGGCCAGCAGCAGGAGGGCCAGGCCGGGCTGTGGCTCGTACCCGCTTGTGGCCGCTTGTGCGTAGGACGCTTCGGCCAGGTCCAGCTGTCCCGTCAGCCGCTGCACTTCCCCTTGCTGGTAGTAGCCGCCATAACGGGCCTGGGGGTCGCCCCGGGCGGAACGGTCCTGCGCCGCGCCGGCGGCCTCAAGGGCTTCGTCCCAAGCCCCGTGCAGCTTGAAGAGTTCCGCCCGGTGTGCCTGGCACTGGCCGCTGAAGGCGACCATGTCCGGCCGGGCACGGCACCAGCTGTCAAGGGCTGCCGTCCATTGCAGGGCGCGCTCCAGGTCAAAGGCCACGTGGCAGTTTCCGATCACCGCGCAGTAGGCGATCCCTGACGGCACCGCGGACAGTTCCCCGGCGGTGACGGCCACCATAACCTCGTCGAACATCCGCAGGCCTTCCTCGGGACGGCCCAGTTCCAACGTCGCCTGGCCTGAGCCAAGCAGGGCGAGCGCGGAAAGGTCCCTGTCCTGGAACCTGCGGCCGATCTCCCCCGCCTGGGAAAACAGCTGCAGCGCACCCTGCGGATCACCGCCATACAGCCTCCCAAGGGACTGCGGGATGAGCAGGAAGCCCGCCACGCTGTCCGGTTCGGCGAGTTCGTTCACCAGCCGCTGCCCCCGGGCCAGCCAGCCGCCGGCACGTGCGGCCTCTCCAACGTTGGTCAGGTGCAGGGCCATCCAGGCGGCGCACCGGGCGGCACCGGATACGTCCCCGACCACCAGGTATTCCTCGTGGGCGCGGGTGAGTGAGTCCAGCCCGCTTACGGCGCTGCCGGTCAGGATTTCAGCGGTGGCGAGCCGCTCGAGGTCAACCGCGGGGAGACCGCCCCGCCGGTCGGCATCACGGAAGTTTTCGAAGGCGTCGGTCCACCGGTGCTCGCGGAAGGCTGACCGGCCCTGGTCGATTCCCGTTTCAGCTGACACCGTGGCCTCCTTCCGGTACCCACCCAGCCAGCCAGCCGCCGTCGTACTCTCCGTCCGGCGGTGCCTTAGCGCCACCGTACGCCCGCCGGTGGCAGGGCACAAGCGGCCTTCTGCCAGGCTGTCGGCTAGGAACGCAGCAGTTCGCGGAGGGTCTGGATGGTGTCAGCTTCCGCCGCTGCCTTGTCGTCGCGGTAGCGCTTGACGCGGGCGAACCGGAGGGCAATGCCGCCCGGGTAGCGGGACGATTGCTGCACGCCGTCGAGCGCGATTTCCACCACTGTGACGGGTTCAACCCAGACGGTGCCGGCGGTGCGCCGCACCTCAAGTTCCTGGAACCGCTCCGTCTGCCACCGGAGCAGCTCGTCAGTAAGGCCTTTGAAGGTCTTGCCCACCATCACGTAACCTCCCGGTGGACCGAACTCGCCGGCCGGGTCGAGGGCGCCCAGGTGCAGGTTCGAAAGCAGCCCGGTGCGCCGTCCCGAGCCCCACTCGCAGGCGAGCACCACAAGGTCGTAGGTGAGCACCGGCTTCACCTTGATCCAGTTGGAGCCGCGGCGGCCTGCGGCGTAGGTGGATCCAACGGCCTTCACCATCACGCCTTCATGGCCGGCGGCGAGGGCGTCCTTCGACACCTGCGCGGCAACGTCCGGATCGGTTGTGACCTGCCCCGGGATGCGGTGGGCCGGGGCGAGCCGCTCCAGGACGCGAAGCCGGGTGGAGAGCGGCTCGTCGAGCAGGTCGCGGCCGTCAAGGTGCAGCACGTCGAAGAACCATGGATGCAGGAGCGTGGTGCGCGGGGCCTCCGCGCCGAAACGGGACATGGTTTCCTGGAACGGCCGCGGCGCGCCGTCCTCGCCGAGGGCGAGGGTTTCGCCGTCGAGGATCACGTCCCGGGCCGGCAGGCCGCGCACCACGTCCACCACTTCGGGCAGCCGGTGGGTCACGTCGGCGAGGGTGCGGGTGTAGATGCGGACCTCATCCCCTGCGCGGTGCACCTGGATGCGGGCGCCGTCGAGCTTGAACTCCACGGAGGCCTCGCCCGTGGTCTCCAAGGCCTCCCCCACCGTGGCCGCCGTTGCGGCGAGCATGGGCTGCACAGGCCGGCCGACAACGAGGCCGACTGCTGCGAGGTCTTCCGCAGTGCCGGTGAGCGCCAGGAGGGCGGTGCCGCCGAGGTCGCCGGAGAGCATTGCGGCCCGGCGCACGGCCTCGACCGGCCGGCCGGCGGCGCGGGCGACGGCATCCGTCAACACACCTTCAAGCGCGCCTGTCCGGAGCTCACCGAGCAGTATCCCTGCGATGAAGGCCTGTTCAGGCGCCGTCGCCGACCCCATCAGCCCCGACAGGATGGCGGCACGGTCAGCTGCCGATCCGGCCCCTCCGGCCGCCTGTAACCGGTCCAGTGCAGCATCAACATCGGCAATGGTCAGCGCCGGCGCCGCCGCAGGATCCTCCTTGGCGGCAGCCACGCTGCGCCAGCCAACGCCGACGCGGCCCTGCCGCGGCCTGGCAACCAGCAGGCCCACCGCCGTCGCAATCTCGCCCGGGTCCAGCCGCGCCAGCAGGTCCGCCAATGCGGCAACCTTCGCGAGCCGGGAGCGGGTGGACGCGACCGCTTCCGCAGTCCTGACAAGCTCGTCGAGCAACATGCGACCAGTCTGCCACGCAGCCGCCTCTGGACAGGGCCGGGACGCCGTTCCAGAATTGGCGCGTGGGCATCATTGTCGCGAACCTGTTCATCACCCTTGACGGCGTGTACCAGGCGCCTGGCGGCCGGGAAGAGGACACCGAAGCCGGCTTTGCGTACGGCGGCTGGCAGGCGCCGGTGTCGGATGAGGAGTCGGAAAGGTCCATCGAGGCGGAGATCAGCCGGATCGACGCGCTGCTCCTTGGCCGGAAGACTTATGACATCTTCGCGGGCTTCTGGCCCCATCAGTCCGATGACATCGGCAACACGCTCAACCGGGTGCCCAAGTACGTCGTCTCAAACACCCTCAGCGACCCCGGCTGGGCCGGCACCACCGTGCTCCCCGATGCAGCCGCCGCAGGCCGCCTCCGGGAACAGTACAACGAGGTGCACATGTTCGGCAGCGGCGTCCTGATCCGGTCCTTGCTGGAGGCGGACGTGCTCGACCGGCTCCGGCTCTGGCTCTATCCGGTCACCCTTGGCCAGGGCAAGCGCCTCTTCGACGCTGGGACGATTCCCGCCACGTTCCGCCTCGCCGAGCCGGCACGCTCCTTCCCGAAAGGTGCGGTGTCGCTGGTGTACGAGCGAGCGGGCGAAGTCGAAACGCAGGACATGGCAGGGGCATAGGCCTGAGGTTTCGTTTCAGGTGAGTGCCGGTTTCGGGTCTTTGTAGGGTCCGGGGGGCAGGGTGATGGGCATGGTGTAGAGGATGTCCCAGGCCTCGTGGTCGGGTGGGAGGTCGTCCTCGTCGATCATGTGGTCCCCCGGTGGTTCCTGGAATAGTGGGTCCTCATCCGTGAACGGCTCAACGGGTAAGGGCTCACCCGGGCCAGCTCCCGGCGCAGGCGCAAGGGCATGTACAGCGCCGGGCAGCTCACCATTCAGTGGCGGGCTTGATTCCTCGTGGGGTAGGAGTCCTGGTGGCCAGTGGGGTGGTTGCCAGTCCTGGTGTTCGCTGGCGTAGTACCGGCCTGCGGGTGAGATCCAGCCGGGCGGTTCATTCATGGTCGCCGGGGTGGGTTGCCAGCCGGAGGTGTGTTTCATCCGGTGATGTTTCGGGCAGGGCTGTCCCAGGTTACTGCCCCCGGTACTGCCGCCGTGCTGCCAGGCCAGCAGGTGGTCGGCTTCGTTGTCGAGGGAGTTGTTGCTGCAGCCCGGGAACGGGCACTTACCGTCCCGCAACCGCAGCCACCGCCGCAGCGCCTCCGAGACCCGGTAACTGGTCCGGCCGATCTCCAGCGGCGCCCCGTCCCGCGGATCCACCAGCACCCGGTAGAACGACTCCGCCCCCTCGGCGACCAGCTTCCGGGCCATCGACGCCGGAATCGGGCCGTGCCCGTCAAGGATGGCCGGTTCATCCGTGGCCCCGAGCAGCGAGAACACCGGCACCATGACCAGCACCTGCGCCCGCGGCGCCGGCGCCTTCCCCAACTTTAGGAACCCGCCAGCCACGGCACCGCCCCCGGAACCAGCAGGAATCGCGGGCGCTCCCGGGACTGATTCTGATTCATCGGGTGACACGGACACGCTAGCGTGGCCAATCCCCCCGCCCGGATCCCCTCCACCAACCGCCGCGACCCCAATGCCGGAACTGCTGCTGTTGCCGGCACCGCTCCCGGTGCCGGTGCTGGTGTTTTCGGCGGGGATGAACCCCGCGCCGAGCAGCAGGTCCACGGCGATATCCGGGCGGAGCTGGGTCAGGGTGCGTGGTTCGTCCGGGCCCTGCATGCCCCTGGCGATCGCCGTGGTCCGGTTCCAGATCGCTGACGCCCGGTCCGCCGGAATATGCAACGACAGCCACGACATCCCGTCCCGGTCCCGGGTGCATTCCATCCGCCGCTCCGTCATCCCCTTGGCGTGCCGGGCCTCAATCGACTCCGGATGCAGCCGCTCCCGCCACGACCGCACCTTGCCCCGCAGCCGCGCCGGCGGCAACCCGCCCGCCAAACCCTCAGGGCCCGCACCCAGGACATCGGGGTTCAGGAAATGCGCCTCAAGGGCTGCCGTCGCGGCAGGGTCCAGGCCTGTGGTTTCGTCCACTAGGACCCTGGCGTTCTGCCACGACACTTCGCCGGCCTGCAACGCGTCCAGCGCCGCCGGCAACGACCCCGTCAACGCCTGCGATTCTCCGATCAGGGCACCGGCGGCACGCTCACCAATGGTCAGCACACACGCGACTTCGGCCACCGTAGCCATCTCCCGGCCCTTCACCCACTCCGGGCCGGACGCCGGGTCCTGCATCCCGGCCACAGCACCCACGTGGCCGTCCACCAGGCGCACCTTCACCGCCGCCGTGGCGGCCTCAAGACGTGCGATCACTGCCAGCCCGTCCAGGCATGCATCAGAAAACTCCCGCAACGGATCACCACAGGCCGAACGATCAGCAGAATCAGTGGCGGCCCCAGACCGGGTGTTACCAGCGACAACACCGGCAAGCTCGTCCACGAAACCAGCCACAGACGCAACACCAGCCGCAACCGAGGCCATGCCCTCCACGCCCCGGAACTCCCCGGCGATGACTGCTCCGCTTTCCATGAACCAAGCATGCCAAGAGGGTCCGACAATTCCTTGCCCGGTTCAGGAGGCCCGGCAAAAATAGCCGTCTTTCGACAAGCCCACCACCGGCCGGAAAAACAACAGACCCCCGGCACGCGGCCGGGGGTCTGTTGTTGCTGACAGCCTGATGAGCTAGTGGCTGTGGCCTGCGTGCTCGTCTTCCTCGGCGGCCTTCTCGACAACCAGGGTCTCAGTAGTGAGAACCAGGGCTGCGATGGAGGCTGCGTTGCGGAGGGCGGCGCGGGTGACCTTGACGGGGTCGATGACGCCCGCGGCGATCAGGTCCTCGTACTCGCCGGACTTGGCGTTGAAGCCGTGGTTCGCTTCGAGCTCGGCAACCTTGGCCACGATGACGTAGCCGTCGAAGCCGGCGTTCTGGGCGATCCAGCGCAGCGGCTGGGTCAACGCGCGGCGGACGATGCCGACGGCGGCAGCGGCGTCACCTTCGAGGGCCTGGACGGCCGGATCCTCATCCAGTGCCTTGAGGGCGTGGATCAGGGCCGAACCACCACCGGACACGATGCCTTCTTCGAGGGCGGCGCGGGTGGAGGAAACAGCGTCCTCGATGCGGTGCTTCTTTTCCTTCAGTTCAACCTCGGTGGCGGCGCCGACCTTGATGACACCGATGCCGCCGGCCAGCTTGGCCAGGCGCTCCTGGAGCTTCTCGCGGTCCCAGTCGGAGTCCGTGCGGGCCAGCTCCGCGCGGAGCTGGGCAACGCGTGCGGAGACGTCCTCGGCGGATCCGGCACCGTCCACGATGGTGGTGTTGTCCTTGGTGACCGTGATCCGGCGGGCGGTGCCGAGCACCTCGAGGCCGACGGTGTCCAGGCTCAGGCCCAGTTCCGGAGAGACAACCTGCGCACCCGTGAGGGTGGCGATGTCCTGAAGCATGGCCTTGCGGCGGTCGCCGAAGCCCGGAGCCTTGACGGCCACGACGTTCAGCGTGCCGCGGATGCGGTTGACGATCAGCGTGGACAGCGCCTCGCCGTCGACGTCCTCGGCAATGATGAACAGCGGCTTGGACGCCTGCAGCGCCTTCTCCAGCAGCGGCAGGAATTCCTGCAGCGAGGAGATCTTGCCCTGGTTGATCAGGATGAGGGCGTCCTCGAGGACAGCTTCCTGGCGGTCCGCATCCGTGATGAAGTACGGCGACAGGTAGCCCTTGTCGAACTGCATGCCCTCGGTGAGGACCAGTTCGGTCTGGGTGGTGGAGGACTCTTCGATGGTGATCACACCATCCTTGCCCACCTTGCCGAAGGCCTCGGCGAGCAGTTCGCCCACCTCGTCGCTCTGCGCGGAGATGGAGGCGACGCTGGCAACCTGGGTGCCCTCGACGGGACGGGCGTTTTCCAGCAGGCGGGCAGCGACGGCTTCAACCGAAACCTCGATGCCGCGCTTGATCTGGCCGGGGGCAGCGCCGGCGGCAACGTTGCGCAGGCCTTCCTTGACCAGCGCCTGGGCCAGGACCGTGGCGGTGGTGGTGCCGTCACCGGCAACATCGTTGGTCTTGGTGGCGACTTCCTTGGCCAGCTGGGCGCCAAGGTTCTCGTACGGGTCGTCCAGTTCCACCTCGCGGGCGATGGTGACGCCGTCGTTCGTGATGGTGGGCGCGCCCCACTTCTTGTCCAGGACAACGTTGCGGCCGCGCGGGCCGAGCGTCACCTTGACGGTGTTGGCGAGCTTATCGATGCCGGCCTCAAGCGACCGGCGGGCAGCGTCTTCAAACGCAAGCTGCTTTGCCATGGTTGTGTCCTTTCAAGACAGAACCCCGCGCCGCCGGCCAGCTCGGAGCATGGACGGCGGCACGGGGATCCGAAAAAGTTACTTGACGACGATCGCCAGGACGTCGCGGGCGGACAGCACGAGGTACTCGGTGCCGCCGGTCTTGACTTCGGTTCCACCGTACTTGGAGTAGATGACGACGTCGCCGACGGCTACGTCGACCGGTACGCGGTTGCCGTCTTCGAAGCGGCCGGGGCCAACTGCGACAACTTCGCCTTCCTGGGGCTTCTCCTGTGCGGAGTCCGGGATCACCAGGCCGGAAGCCGTGGTCTGCTCGGCTTCGAGCGGGCGGACAACAATACGATCCTCAAGAGGCTTAATAGAGACCGACACTCGGACCTCTCCTTTTCGTCAGCAAATTCGTGGACTGGAAAGCTGATTGCCGTGGCTGGCAACCGTCGTCGCGGTGCCGGCAGCAGCCTGGCTGGCAGCTCTTCATGTGTTAGCACCCTCCTAGGGAGAGTGCTAATGAAGACTCTATGTGCGGGTTAGCACTCGGTCAAGGCGAGTGCCAGCGTTTCGTCATTGGAGAACAACCGGCAGGTAGATTGGTGCGGTGCGTGCTGCGGTATACCTGATCCTTGCCAATCTCTTCTGGGCCGGCAATTTCGTGGTGGGCCACGCCGCCATGGCAACCATGTCACCCCTTCAATTGACCTTCTGGCGCTGGGTCCTGGCTGCCGTACCACTGCTCCTCCTGGCCCAGGCGATCGACCGGCCGGACTGGAATGCCGTGCTCCGCAGGTGGCCAACCCTGCTGCTGCTGAGTGCCCTGGGCATGAGCGGCTACACCCTGTTGCTCTACAGCGCGCTCCAGCACACGTCAGCGCTGAACGCATCCCTGGTGACGGCTGCCAACCCTGCCCTGATACTGGTGCTGGCCGTTGTGCTGCTCAAGGACCGGCCCCGGCCTGTGAGCTGGCTGGGCATCGGGATGGGGCTGGCCGGCGTGCTGCTGGTCCTGACCGGAGGGGACTTCCAGCGGCTGCTGACCTTCTCGGTCAACGCCGGCGAGCTGCTGATCCTGGCAGCAATCACCGTCTGGGGTTTCTACACGATCATTGCCCGGCGGCTCGCGCTGCCGGCCATTACTTCCACCGCCGTGCAGGTGGCCATGGCCGTCGTCGTCCTGGCCCCCGTCGCGGCCGCTGCCGGCGCCGGGCTGCCCTCCACCCCCGCTGAAGGCTGGTCGCTGGCGTTCATCGCCCTGTTCCCGTCGCTGGGCTCCTACCTGCTGTGGAACCTGGCACTGAAAAGGACCACCGCAGCGAACGCGGGGAACTACCTGAACCTGATCGCGGTCTTCACGGCCGTCATCACGGTGCTGCTGGGCCAGCCCATCACCGTGGCGCAGGTGGTGGGCGGAGTCCTGGTGATCTCAGGGGTGCTGCTGACCAGTGCGGGGCAGAAGCCTCAGCGGCCCAGGTCGTCGAAGTCGACGTCCTCGCCGCCGTCGGAGTCCCGCGTCCCCTGATTCCTGCCGCGGTACAACAGAACGGCCGCCGCAGCCGCCACCAGAAGGGATGCCACAAGGAATACGATGCTGCCGGCCCGGGCTCCCGTGTACAGGCCGCGGATGTCGCGGGCTTCCTGGGTGTCGTCGTCGATGCTGCTGCCGCCCACCGAGTAGACGGTGGCGTTGAACGTGTCCAGGAAGAAGATGATCACCAGCAGGGCCAGGCACACGACGGCAATCACGGACGCCGCGATGAGAGCGGGGCGGGCATACCTGGCAGGACCCCGGTCCGTGGGCTGGTCTTCTCCGGACTGCTGGGGGCCTGCGGTGTCTTCCATGGTTTCAACATTATCGGCATCCCCGCCGCACGCTCCTCCACTAGGCTGGAACCCATGCCCCAAGCTCCCCAGGACCAGATCGCACCGCTGCTCACCCCTGAAGGCTGGGAGCTGCTGGCATCCCTTGGGCCCTACCGGGAAGACTCATCCTTCGAGCTGAACTCCGCCCTCCGCAAGGCCGGCCACTCCCCCGAGCTGGTGTCCGCCGTCCTGACCCAGTCACGGTTGCGCACGAAGGCGGAGGCCAAGTTCGGTGAATTCGCCCGGCAGATGCTGTTCACGCAGGCCGGGCTGGAGCAGGCCACCCGGCTGAACGTTGCCGCCCGGCACGCGCAGCGGTTCGCCGCTGCCGGTGTGGCCGACGTCGCGGACCTGGGCTGCGGCCTCGGCGCCGACGCCCTGGCCCTGGCCTCGCTTGACCTGAACGTCACCGCGGTGGAAATGGATGAGACGACGGCGGCCTGCGCCACGGTCAACCTCATTCCGTTCCCGAACGCCAGGGTGGTCCACGCGGACGCCACGGCGGTTGACCTTGAGGGGATCGACGGCGTCTGGCTGGACCCCGCCCGCCGGGTCACGTCCACATCGGGTACCAAGCGCATCTGGGACCCGGAGGCGTTTTCGCCGCCGCTGTCCTTCGTGGAATCCCTCGCGGAATCAGGCAAGGCTGTGGGTGTGAAGATGGGGCCGGGCATGCCGCACGACTTGGTGCCCCAGGGCTGCGAGGCGCAGTGGGTGTCCGTGGCCGGCGACGTGACCGAGGTGGCGCTGTGGTTCAACGCCGTCCGCCGCCCCGGAGTGCGGCGTTCCGCCCTGGTGCTTGGCCCGTCCGGTGCAGCGGAACTGACCAGCGGTGAAGACTTTGGCGCCGGTCCGGCCGCCCCGCTGGGCCCCGTGGAGGGATACCTGTATGAACCGGACGGCGCGGTTATCCGCGCCGGCCTCGTGGCCGACGTCGCGCTGGAGCTTGGCGGGCATCTGGTGGATGAGCACATCGCGTACATCTGCGCGCCCACACTGATGGACACCCCGTTCGCCAAGGCCTACAGGGTGCGGGAGGTGATGCCCTACAACGTGAAGGCGCTCAAAGCGTGGGTGAAGCAGGAGGGCATCACCGTGCTGGACATCAAGAAGCGCGGCACCGCGGTTACCCCGGAAGAACTGCGGAAGCAGTTGTTGCCCACCGGGAAAAACGCAGGCAGGAACCCGGGACAGAAAGGTGCCGGGAAGACCGCCACCCTGGTCCTGACCCGCATCGGGGAGGACCGGGTGGCCGTCGTCGTGGACCCGGTGCCCGACAGCTCGGCGCCCGCGCAGTAGGCACTCCTATGCCGTTGGCACGGGCACGGGCAGCTACTGCGCCCGCATGAACTCCTCGGCAGCACGCACCTGATCCGCGCCGGGCCGGACACCCGTGTAAAGCACAAACTGCTCCAGGGCCTGGATGGTTGCCACCTCGGCGCCGGTGATGACCGGTTTCCCGGCTGCGCGCGCAGCCTGGATGAGCGGAGTTTCCGCCGGCAGGGCCACGACGTCAAAGACCAGCTTCGCCGCCTCGATGGTTTCGGCCGGGAAAGCCAGGGTTCCGGCCTCCGTCCCTCCCGCCATGCCAAGGGGCGTGACGTTGATGATCAGGTCCGCCGTGCCGCCGTCGAGCGCTTCCCGCCACTCGAAGCCGTACTGGTCCGCGAGCGCCCGCCCGGTGGCCTCATTCCGCGCGATCACGGTGACGTCCTTGAAACCGGCGTCCCGCAGCGCCGCCACGGTAGCCTTGGCCATGCCGCCGGCACCCTGGACCAGGACCGTGTAATCCGTGGGCACCTTATTGCTGGCGAGCAGCTGTTCAATGGCGGTGTAGTCAGTGTTGTAGGCCTTGAGGTGGCCGTCGGTGTTCACGATGGTGTTGACCGAGTCGATGGCTTTGGCGGAGGGGTCCATCTCGTCGATGAGGGCGATGACGTCCTCCTTGTACGGCATCGAGATGGCGCACCCGCGGATACCCAGCCCGCGGACCCCGGCGATGGCCTGCTCCAGGTTGGTGGGCGCGAACGCCTTGTAGATCCAGTTCAGCCCCAGCTGTTCGTAGAGGTGGTTGTGGAACCGGGTCCCGTTGTTGCTGGGGCGGGCCGACAGGGAGATGCAGAGGGTCATGTCTTTATTCAGAATGGGCACCCGACCATTAAACTCGGTCCCACCCGACTTGGTTGGCAGATTAAGGGCAGCCGGCCCCGGCAGGGATGTTTCCGACGGCGGCCGGCAGGTTCCCGGGGGCGGCCGCCTTGCCTGCCAGGACGGCGGCGAGGGCGTCGAACGCGGCCTCGCTGCGCCCGTACAGGGCCAGCCTGACCGGCGCCGGCGATCCTGCCAGGGCCCAGGGCGCGTCCAGGGCCACCTCAATGTCCCCGCCGGCGGGACGGCCGCCGTACCCGATGAGGTTGACCAGCGGCCCGGAACCGAGGGCAAGCCCGGCGCGTGCGGCCGCGGCCTCAAAACGTTCCTTGTCCCCCGGCGCGCCGCCCGACACCCGGACGGCGCCGGGCACCAGCGGTCCGGTGCACGGCCCTGACACAACAGTCACGGCCGCTGCCGAAACTCGTGCCGCGACCGGAGCGGCGGCCCCGGCTGGAATTCCTGCGGCGGCACGCCTGCCCTGCCAGGCCATCATCGTGGCCACCCGCCGGGCGGCTTCGTCCAGCCGTTCGGCCGGCAGGGTTCCGCCCTTGACGGCGGCGACAATCGCGGCGTGTGCCTGGGCGACGTCGGCCGGCATCAGCAGCAGGTCGGCGCCGGCGGCGAGGGCCATGACCGCAGCGGCTCCGCCGGGGTACTGCTTGGTCACTGCCCCCATGTTGAGGGCGTCCGTCACGGCCACGCCTTTGAATCCAAGTCCGCGCAGTGCCGCATAGGTACGGGCGGAGAGCGACGCCGGGACGCCCGGTTCCAGCGCGGGCACGGCGATGTGTCCGGTCATCACCATCGGCATGCCGGCCTCGATGGCGGTTTGGAAGGGTCTCCAGTCCTTGGCCTTTAGTTCCTCGACGCCCGCAGGCTGGACGGGCAGGCTCTGGTGGGAGTCGGCCGTCACGGATCCGTGCCCCGGGAAGTGCTTGACCGCCGGGAGCACACCGGCGGCCAGCATGCCCTGCGAGAATGCCGCACCGTGAACAGCGGCTACGGCCGGGTCGGAGGACATGGAGCGGGCCCCGATGGTGGGATCCTGGGGGCCCATGGTGATGTCGGTGTCCGGGGCGAAATCAACGTTGAAGCCCAACGATGCCAGCTCGCCGGCAAGTCCCTGGCCGGCCTCGCGGGTCAGCGCTTCGCTGCCCGCCGCGCCATAGCTCATGGGGGCAGGCCACTCGGTCAGGGGCGGACCCAGCCGTGCCACCAACCCGCCTTCCTGGTCCACGCCGATGAGCCCGGGCCAGGGATCGCCGTCGGCCGCAGTGGCCTGAGCAAGCCGCTGGTTGATGGCGGCCATCGCTGCCGTGTCCACCCGGCCTTGGGGATCCCTGGGGACGTTGTCGCCCATGATGATCGTTCCGGCGAGGTGCAGCCGCTGGATGGTGGCGGCGTGGGCTTCCACCTGGTTCCCGGGGTAGAACGGCATGAGGACCTGCCCGGCTTTTTCCTCCACCGTCATATCGGCGACCGCGGCCGTGGCCGCGTCCTGGTCGCGCTGCTCGGGTCCCCAGCCCAGGGGCCGGGAACCCGGCTCAGGTGACGGCGGAGCATTGGTGCGGGACGGCGTCGTACGCGGTGTTGGTGAAGGCGAGGCGGAAGCGGAGGGTGCCGCACTGGCAGCCGGCGACGACGGTGCCGTGCCTGGAGAGGCGGTGCAGGAGGCGAGTGCCACAGCGGTGGCCGCGGCGAGAAGGGGAAGGGTTTTGTGTGGACTGTCACGCAGGTGTTGGAACGGGGACATCGTTACTAGGCTACCCCTGCGCTATAGACTTGAAACATCCGTCCGCCCGCCGGCAGCTGCCCGGAAGCGGCGTCAGCCAGCGGCCACCGGACAGTAAGGAAACGCGTGAAGATCGACTTCGCTGCCTCGAGGCAATCCACCCTTGGCGTCGAATGGGAGCTCGCGCTGGTGGACGGCAAAACCGGTGAACTCGCCTCCGTGGCGAACCAGGTCCTCCGCGGCGTGGCCGCCCGCCATCCGGAACTGAACGAGGATGACGAACACCCGCACATCAAGCAGGAACTGCTGCTGAACACGGTGGAACTGGTCACGGGCATCTGCGAGACCGCCGCCGAGGCCAAGGAGGACCTGAGCCGGTCCCTCGCCGCGGTCCGGGAGATCACCGATCCAATGGGCGTTGAACTTTTCTGCGCCGGCAGCCATCCGTTCAGCCCGCCGCAGCTGCAGCCAGTCACGGACAAGGCCCGTTACGCCAAGCTGATTGACCGCACGCAGTGGTGGGGCCGGCAGATGGTGATCTACGGCGTGCATGTGCACGTGGGCCTGGACCGGCGGGACAAGGTCCTGCCGGTGCTCGACGGGTTGGTCAACTACTTCCCCCACTTCCAGGCGCTGTCCGCGTCCAGCCCGTTCTGGGGCGGTGAGGACACCGGCTACGCCTCCCAGCGTGCGCTGATGTTCCAGCAGCTGCCTACGGCCGGGCTGCCCTTCCAGTTCCCGTCCTGGGAGGAGTACGAGTCCTACGTCCAGGACATGTTCACCACCGGGGTCATCGACACCATCTCCGAGATCCGCTGGGACATCCGTCCCGTGCCGGCCCTCGGCACCATCGAGATGCGCATCTGCGACGGCCTGGCAACCCTGGAGGAAGTCGGGGCCATCGCGGCGCTCACCCAGTGCCTGGTGGACGAATTCTCCACCACCCTGGACAACGGGGGCAGCATCCCCACCATGCCGCCGTGGCACGTCCAGGAAAACAAGTGGCGTGCGGCCCGATACGGCATGGACGCCATCATCATCCTCGACGCCGCCGGCAAGGAACAGCTGGTCACCGAGCACCTGCTCGAGACCCTGAACCGGCTGGAGCCGGTCGCCGCCAAGCTGCGCTGCTCCGATGAGCTGGCCGACGTCGAGAAGATCATCAGCCGCGGGGCCGGATACCAGCGGCAACGCCGCGTGGCGGCCGAAAGCGGCGGCGACCTGCAGGCCGTGGTGCTGGACCTGGTCAAGCAGATGCGGAACGGCCCCACCGCCTGACCCCTCCACCCCGAGACGGGGCACTTTGACACGGACACGCCGGTCCCGGTCGTGGTTTACGACGGCGGCGCCTCCAAAGTGCCCCGCGACGGCAGGCCGGCTTAGGCCGGGAGGGACACCGAGGTGACGGGCAGGGACGAGTCCGGGGCGAAGCCGATGCCGCTGGGGGCCACCCCTGCCATCACCAGCCGGGCTCCGAGGGCGGCCACCATGGCGCCGTTGTCCGTGCACAGGTCCAGCGGCGGCACGTGCAGGCTGATCCCGGCCGATGCGCAGCGCTGGGCCGTCAGCTCCCGGAGGCGCGAGTTGGCCGCCACCCCGCCGCCCAACAGCACGTCCTTGATGCCGTGCTCCCGGCAGGCGAGCACAGCCTTGGACGAGATGATGTCCACCACGGCTTCCTGGAACGCGGCGGCGATGTCCGCCACGGGCACTTCCTGTCCGCTGGCTTCGAACTGTTCAACGCAGCGGGCGACGGCGGTCTTCAGCCCGCTGAAGGACCAGTCGTAGCGGTGCGGGCCGGGTTCCTCGGCGGTGCCCATGTACTTCGGCTGGCTGAGGCCGCGCGGGAAGCGGATCGCCTTCGGGTTTCCGGTGCGGGCCATTTTGTCGATCGCCGGGCCGCCGGGGTAGCCGAGGCCCAGGATGCGGGCCACCTTGTCGTAGGCCTCGCCGGCGGCATCGTCGATCGTGGAGCCGAGCAGCACCACATCGTCGGTGATGCTGTTGATGCGCAGGATCTCGGTGTGCCCGCCGGATACGAGCAGTGCCCCCAGGTTTTCGGGCAGCTGCGGGGCTTTGCCGTCCTTCCCGTCCAGCAGGCCCACGCCCACATGCGCCACCAGGTGGTTGATGGCGTAGAGCGGTTTACCGGTGGCCACGGCCAGGGCCTTCGCGGCACAGACACCAACCATGAGGGCGCCGGCGAGTCCCGGCCCGGAGGTGACGGCGATGGCGTCAACGTCGTCCAGGGTCACGCCGGCGTCGGCCAGTGCCTGCTGAAGCGTGGGGACGAAGGCGTCCAGGTGGGCCCGGGAGGCGATCTCCGGGATGACGCCGCCGAACCGGACATGCTCGTCCATGGAGGAGGAGACGGTGTTGGTCAGCAGGGTGGTGCCGCGGACCAGGCCGACGCCGGTCTCGTCGCAGGAGGATTCGATGCCCAGGACCAGTGGCCGGGTGCGGTTCATTGCTGCATTCCTTCCGGTATTTCCCCGTCGCCGATGAGCTGGAGCCGCATGATCAGCGCGTCGACGCCGTCGCGGTAGTAGCGGGGGCGGACGTGGATCTGTTCGAAGCCGAACCGCAGGTAGAGGCGCTGGGCGCGGGGGTTGTCCGCACGGACTTCCAGGAGCACGTCCGCCGCCTTGCGGCGCCGTGCCTCATCGATGAGGCCCGAGAGCAGGGTGCTGCCAATGCCCTGGCCTTCGTATCCGGGCACGACGGCGATCGTCTGGACATCGGCGATCGGCTCGATGCACATCAGCCCGGCGTAGCCCACGATGCCTTCGCCGGCCTCGGCCACGAAATAGCGGCGGGTTTCGGGCTGCGCCAGTTCGTCGAGGAACATCTGCAGCGGCCAGGCGTCAACGGGGAAGAGCTGCTGCTCCAGGGCATTGACGGCGGGGACGTCCTCGAGGGTCATGTCGCGGATGGTGATCCCAGCAGGGCGGGACTCCGGGACGCTGTCCGGGTGTATGCCGTTCACAGTGCCCGCTTCCGGGGCCCTGGGACCTGGGCGTCGGATTCGCGGAGGTACAGCGGTGTGGAGTCGAGCAGGCCGTTGCCGGCGGCGAGCCGGGCAAGCGCGAACTGGCCCAGGTACAGGGCGTCCGGCTGCTCCAGCGCGAAGTCGGGGTTGGCCTGCAGGGCGTCAGCGTAGAGCCCGGCGCCGGCGCCGAACGCCGGCAGGTCCGGCAGGTCGGAGGCGAAGCCGACATGCGGCCCGTCGTCAAGTCTGGGCAGCTGGCCGGCGGCCAGGCTGTAGCGCGCCCAGTACACCTCCTTGCGGCGGGCGTCGGTCACCACCAGGAAATCCGCGACGGCGGCCGTCGACTCGGCCACTTCCAGGGCCACGGCGTCCAGGCTCATGAGTCCGTGCAGGGGCTTGCCCCACACAAAGGAGAGGGTGCGGGCGGTCGCGATGCCGGACCGCAGCCCCGTGAAAGGACCGGGGCCGACACCGACCACCAGGGCATCAATGTCCCGTCCGGTGACGCCGGCCGTGGCGAGCATGTCCTCGATGCCGGGTGCGAGGACCTCGGCATGGCTGCGGGTGTCCTCGGTGGAGAAGCTGGCCACCACGCCTTCCAGGGCGTCATCCGAGACGAGGGCTGCGCTGGCCACGGCGGAGGTGTCAATGGCAAGGATCAGCATCAGTGGTTCCCTTCGGCCGGACCCAGGTCCGGGGCAGCCTGCCACCGGGGCCCGTATCCGCGCATCACAATGGTGCGCGGCTCGTCGGTTTCGTCCTCGTCGAAGTCGAGGGTTTCCGGCAGCGCCCCGGCAGCGGACGGGGCACCAGCAGCGGACAGGGCACCAGCAGCGGACGGGGCACCGGCGCCCGCCCCGGAAACGTGCCCGGAACCAGCAAGCCCAACCGCCCGGTGCAGGTCGATTTCGAGCCGGCTTTCACTCAGGTGCTCCACCCGGTCACGTCCCCACTCAACGACTGTCACGGAGCTGTCCATGGTGTTTTCCAGGTCGATGTCGTCGATCTCGGCGGCCGAGCCCAGGCGGTAGGCGTCCACATGGACCAGGTCCGGGCCGCCCGGCCGCGGTCCGTCCGGCAGGTTGGGGTGGATGCGGACCAGCACGAACGTGGGCGAGATGATCCCCGCCCGGACACCCAGCCCCTCCCCCAGTCCCTGGGTGAAGGTGGTCTTGCCGGCACCCAGCTCGCCGGAGAGGACCAGCAGGTCCCCGGCCTCCAGCAGCCTGGCGAGCCGGAGGGCCAGCGCGGAGGTCTGGTCCGCCGTCGTCGCCGTGAACGTCTTCTCCCAGTTGGGTGCCGTATGGGCGACGCCGGTCATGCGGCTCCTTCCCGGTGCAGGACGGCGGCGTGGCCGGCGCCGGACGCGTCCACTTCGTTGATGAATCGGCGCGGGACGCGCGGACTGATCCGGGTCACGATCTCATAGTTGATGGTCCCGGCGGCGCGGGCCCAGTCGTCGGCGGTGGGGCCGCCGTCGTCCCCGTTTCCGAAGAGTTCAGCTTCCGCCCCCAGCAGCGCGGCACCCGCGGATCCGATTTCGCCCAGGTCGATGACCATCTGGTCCATGGCGATCCTGCCCACCACGGGATAGGTCCGCCCGGCCACCCGGACGGGGCCGCCGGTCGCGACGCGCGGAATTCCGTCGGCGTACCCGACGGGGATGAGGCCCAGCGTGCTGCGGCCGCTCGTGTGGTAGCGAAGGCCGTAGGAGACGCCCTGCCCGTCCGGCACCTCCTTGCACTGGGACACCACCGTCCGCAGCGCCATGGCAGGGCGGAGGCCCAGTTCCGCGGAGCTTTGCCCGTCAAAGGGCGAGAGGCCGTAGATGCCGAGGCCCACGCGGACCAGGTCGAAGTGCGTGTCCGGCCGGGAAAGGGTGGCGGGCGTGTTTGCCAGGTGCCGGACTTCGGGGTCCACGCCGGCGTCCTCGGCCACGGCCAGTGCTTCCCGGAAGGCGGCGAGCTGTTCGTCCGTTTCGGGGCGCTCAGGTTCGTCGGCGACGGCCAGGTGGGAGAAGATCCCCACCACGCGCAGCAGGCCCTGGTCCTGGTACTCCATCGCCTCGCCCACCAGGTGGTCCCATGTGTCCAGGGTGGCGCCGTTGCGGCCCAGCCCGGTGTCCACTTTCAGGTGCACGCGCGCGGGACGTTCCTGTTCCCTGGCGGCCGCCACGATCTGGTCCAGTTCCCAGCCGGAGCAGCCGATGTCGATGCCCGCGGCCACTGCCGCGCCGAAGTTGCTGTCCACGGTGTGCAGCCAGGCGAGCAAAGGCGCGTCGATGCCGGCGGCCCGCAGGGCGAGGGCTTCGGAGATGTGGGCGACGCCGAGCCAGGCTGCACCGGCTTCGAGCGCGGCGCGCGCGACGGGAACAGCTCCGTGCCCGTAGGCGTCGGCTTTAACGACGGCCATGACTTTCGCCGGGGAGGCGGCCGCGGCGAGCCGGCGGACGTTGTGCCGGATCGCTTCGAGGTCGATCACGGCGGACCGCTCGTGGCGGGTGTCCGGGCCGGGGGAAGCGCTGAAATCACCGGGTGTTGCAGGGTAAGTCACCTTAGTGATTCTAGTGCCGGGGCTTCCCGCCGAATAATCACGGCGGTCCGGGGCGGTTTCCCGGAACCGCAGTGTCCTGCGGCGCCGGGCGGGCAGGAAGGTTCGACGCCGGCACCCGGCTTCGCTGATTGACAAGCTTTGCTGATTAAGCCGAGTGCCGGCGTCGTGCGTCAGGCGTCCGAAAGGTGCGCGATAGTGGCCGCCGCCCTGCGCTGCGCGGCGAGCGGCACGTCCTGGATGATGTCCTCGAGGAAGCCGAAGCGCCGCAGCCACTGGCTCATTTGCCGTTCCGGCCGGGCGTTGGCACGTTTCCACCAATCCGCGATGTCTCCCCAGCCCGGCGCGGCGAGTGAACCGCCCACCTCCTGCACGGCCAGTGAAGCGCAGAGGTTGGCGAACCGCAGCCTGTTGCCCAGCGGCCAGCCGGCCAGGCTGCCCACGATGAACGCGGCGTCAAAGCAGTCACCGGCACCGGTGGGATCAAAGGCCTTGACCGGCAGGGACGGCACCCACTCCTCCTCCCCCGTTTCCGAATCCACCGCCATGGCGCCCTGTGGTCCCAGGGTCACCACGGCCACCGGGACGCGGTCGGCCAGAGCGTAGAGGGCAGCCCAGGGGTCGTCCTTGCCGGTGAAGGCCATGGCCTCGCGCTGGTTGGGCAGGAACGCGTGGAAGTACTGCAGGTTGTCGAGCCGGACCGGCGCCCACTCGCCCGTCGGGTCCCAGCCGACGTCGCCGAACAGCTTAACGCCCGCCTGGTGTGCCTCCTTCGCCCAGGGCTCCACCTCAACCCCCACCTCGGCGATGCCCGCGAGCGCCGGCGGCGGGGTGCCGATCAGTTCCGAGGACGTAACCGGGGCGGCGTGGCCGTGGGTCACCATAGACCGGTCCTTCTCCACGCAGAGGGAGACGGTCACGGGGGAATGCCAGCCCGAGATCCGGCGGGACAGGCTGAGGTCCACGTGTTCCTGGCTGGAGAGGATCTTCCAGTTGAAGTCACCGTAGCCGTCGTCACCGAACGCCGCGGCCAGTCCGGTGCGGAGCCCCAGGCGTGCCGCCGCGATGGCCTGGTTGGCCACGCCGCCTGGGCAGCTGCCCATGCCGTCGCTCCAGATTTCGGTGCCGGGTTCGGGGCTGTGCGGCAGGCCGGTGAAAATGATGTCCTGAAAGACCGTTCCGGCCAGGAGGACGTCAAACCCGGGTTCGGCTGCCGAGCGGACGCCGGCCAGGGGGTCGAAAGGGCGGGCTGGGATCGCGTCCATGTCGGCACGATACGCCCTGCCGCCGACATCCGGTAGGGGCCCGGGCGGCGTGCTGCGTGATGTCCGCGGGGGTGGTCCCGGTCGGGGCCTAGACTGCTGCGTATGCGGCTTTTGATTGCCGGCGGCGGAGGTTTCAGGGTGCCGCTGATCTACCGGGCACTGGTGTCGGGCCGCTTTTCCGGGCTGGTCACCGAGCTGGTTCTGTACGACGTCGACGCCTCCCGGCTCGACGCCGTCACCGCCGTGCTCCGCAGCATGCCCTCGGGGCCGGGCGTCCGCCTGCCGGTTCAGTCCACCACTAATCTTCCGGAAGCCCTGGCCGGGACCTCAATGGTGTTCGCCGCCATCCGGCCGGGCGGCACAGCCGGGCGGATGGCCGATGAAAAGGTGGCCCAGGACCTGGGACTGCTGGGCCAGGAGACCACGGGTGCCGGCGGCATCTCCTACGCGCTGCGGACCATCCCGCACATGCTGCACCTGGCCCGCCTGATGCGGGAGCACTGTCCGGAGGCCTGGCTGATCAACTTCACCAACCCGGCGGGCATGGTCACCGAGGCGCTGGTGCCTGTGCTCGGCCGCCGGGTCATCGGGATCTGCGATTCCGCCGGCGCCCTGGTACAGCGGGCCGCGCGCGCCGCCGGGGTCCCCCTGCCCGAGGGACGGCTCGACGGCGCGGGCTACTACGGGCTGAACCACCTGGGCTGGCTGTACAAGCTGGAGTCCGGCGGCCGGAACGTGCTGCCTGACCTGCTCGCCGACCCGGCTGCCCTGAAGACCTTTGAGGAGGGGCGGCTGTTTCCGCAGCCCTTCCTGGCTTCATTGGGCGCGCTGCCCAACGAATACCTCTACTACTATTACCGGCTCGACGACGCCCGGCTGGCGATGCGGTCCATGGCCAGGACACGCGGGGAAACCATCCATGACCAGCAGGCCGAACTGTACCCGCGGCTGGCGGCTGCAGGCGGGGAGGCGTTCCGGCTGTGGGAGGAGGCCCGGCGGTCCCGGGAGGAGGGCTACCTGGCCGAAGCCCGCACCGGGGGTGAGCAACGGGATGAGGACGACCTCGCCGGCGGAGGTTATGAGCGCGTGGCACTGGCCGCGATGAAAGCCCTCTCAGGTGCAGGGGACACGCAGCTTATCCTGAACACCCGCAACACCTTCCCGGACTCCCCTGCCGCCGGAAGCGAGCCTGCTGTCGAAAACAATCCCGGGGCTCAAGCACCCCCACCCACGCCGGCCATTCCCGGGCTGCCCGCGGACGCCGTCGTCGAACTACCCTGCACCGTGACCCGCGACGGCGCGCTGCCGCTGCCCCAAAAGGCGCCGCCGGAACCGCAACTGGGCCTGCTCCGGCGGGTCAAGGACGTTGAGCGCCTCACCGTCCGCGCCGCGACGCACGGCGACCGGGACGCCGCCGTTGCCGCGTTCGCACGGCATCCGCTGGTGGATTCGGATGACCTTGCCGCGCAGCTGCTGTCCGGGTATGAACGCGCCTTTCCGGCCCTGCGGCAGCTGTGGCAGGCCGGCGGGAGTTAACACACGCAGGCGGCCCCAGGGGAAGGAGTAGTGTTTTATCGGACACGCACTGATCCGGTGCAGATGAGACGCGCCGGTGGCCGGAAGGAGGTCCCGTGGCATTGATCCGCAGGGTCGCTTTACTCTCCCTCCACACCTCCCCCATGGAGCAGCCCGGGTCCGGTGACGCGGGCGGCATGAACGTCTACATCCGGGAACTGGCCTCCGCCCTGGCCGAAGCGGGCGTGGAAGTGGAAATCTTCACCCGCGCCACCTCCGCCCACCAGCCCGCCGTCGAACATCCCGACCCCGGCGTATGCGTGCACAACGTCCTCGCCGGTCCTCCGAAGAAAATTCCTAAAGAGGAACTGCCCGAACTGCTGCACAACATGGTGGCGGAGATCGAGGAGATCCGCCGCCGCCAGCCGCACGGCCGGTACGACGTCATCCATTCGCACTACTGGGTATCCGGAATCGCGGGCCTGGAGCTGTCGGAGCTCTGGGACGTACCGCTGGTCCACACCATGCACACCATGGCCAAGGTCAAGAACCTGCTGCTGGAATCCGGCGAACAGCCCGAGCCTCGGCGGCGTGAGCTGGGTGAGCACCGGATCGTGGACGGTGCCGCCCGGCTGATCGCGAACACCAGTTCCGAGGCCGCCGAACTCGTGTCGCATTACGGGGCCACTTATGACCGCATTGATATCGCCCCGCCGGGGGTTGACCTTAGTACCTTCACGCCCGCGTTCCGGGCCCGGTCCCGCTCCGGGCGCGGCATTGGCCCGGGCACGTTCCACCTGCTGTTCGCCGGCCGCATCCAGCGGCTGAAGGGCCCCCATGTCCTGGTCAAGGCCGCCGCGCTGCTCCGGAGCCGCCGCCCCGACATCGACCTGCGGCTCACGATTCTGGGGTCGTTGAGCGGGAACAAGGAGTTCAACCTGCGGCGGCTGGTCGCCGAGGCGGGAATGGACGACGTCGTCACGCAGCTTCCGCCGGTCAAGGCACCGGAACTGGCGGACTGGTTCCGGGCGGCCGACGTCGTAGTGATGCCGTCCTTCAGCGAGTCCTTCGGCCTGGTGGCCCTGGAGGCGCAGGCCTGCGGGACGCCGGTGGTGGCCACCCGGGTGGGCGGCCTTTCGCGGGCGATCTTCCACGGCCGGACCGGGCTGCTGGTGGATGGCCACCACGCCGCGGACTGGGCCGACGCATTTGAAGCCCTCTACGACGACCCCGTCACCCGCGAGGACATGGGGCGCGCCGCCGCCATCCGCGCCCAGAACTCCGGCTGGGCCCGCACAGCTGCCATCACGCTCGAAAGCTACCACGCCGCCGTCGACAACCATGTGGTGCCGCGGCTGGTGCCGGCCGTTCCCGCATCCTGAGTCTTTCTTGCGGCGGCGCTCTTTCTCGCGGCGGCGTTCTTTCTTGCGGCGGCGGGCCTGCGGGTACCGCAGCCGGGGTACGGTAGCTGTGACTGGCCAGGTACCAAGCCTGCGACGGACACGGCGCGGACAAAGGCCGCACCGGAAAGGACAAGGATGTCTGCTCTTCCCTCCGACCTTGAGATTGCACGCGCGGCCCGGATAAGGCCCATCGGTGAGATCGCTGCTGCTGCCGGTATCAACGGCGACGCCATTGAGCAGTATGGCCGGTACAAGGCGAAGATCGACCCGACCCGGCTGGACGCCCCGCCTCCTGGTGGAAAGGTGGTGCTGGTTTCCGCCATGTCCCCCACGCCCGCGGGCGAAGGGAAATCCACCACAACCGTTGGATTGGCGGACTCACTGGCCAGGGCAGGGCACAAGGTGATGATTGCCCTCCGCGAGCCCTCGCTCGGGCCCGTGCTGGGCATGAAGGGCGGGGCCACCGGCGGCGGAATGTCCCAGGTCCTGCCGATGGACGAGATCAACCTGCACTTCACCGGGGACTTCCACGCCATCACGTCCGCGAACAACGCCCTGATGGCCCTGGTGGACAACCACATCTACCAGGGCAACAAGCTCAACATCGATCCGCGGCGCATCACGTTCAAGCGCGTCCTGGACATGAACGACCGCGCCCTCCGCGAGGTCGTGATCGGACTCGGTGGGCCCCGGCAGGGGGTTCCGCGGCAGGACGGGTTCGACATCACCGTGGCCTCCGAAATTATGGCCGTCTTCTGCCTGGCGACGGACCTCGCGGACCTTCGCGGGCGCCTGGGCCGGATCACGTTCGGCTACACCTATGACCGGGTGCCGGTGACCGTGGCCGACCTGGGTGTGCAGGGGGCACTGGCCTTGCTGCTCAAGGAAGCCATCAAGCCGAACCTGGTGCAGACCATCGCGGGCACCCCGGCGCTGGTCCACGGCGGGCCGTTCGCCAACATCGCCCACGGCTGCAACTCGCTGATCGCCACCCAGACCGCCCGGCGGCTGGCGGACATCGTTGTGACCGAGGCCGGGTTCGGGGCGGACCTGGGGGCGGAGAAGTTCATGGACATCAAGGCGCGCGTCGGCGGCCTGGTGCCCTCCGCCGTCGTGGTGGTGGCCACCGTGCGTGCGCTGAAGATGCACGGCGGTGTGGCCAAAGACCAGCTGGCACGGCCGGACGTGGCCGCACTCGAATGCGGGGTGGAGAACCTGCGCCGGCACATCAGGAACGTCGAGAAGTTTGGCGTTGTCCCGGTGGTGGCTATAAACCGGTTCGATACCGATTCCGGCGAGGAACTCGACTGGCTCCTCGCATGGTGCGCGTCCGAAGGCGTTCCGGCCGCCGTTGCAGACGTCTGGGGACGCGGCGGGGGCGGGGACGGCGGCGACGAGCTTGCCGCCTTGGTGGCGGATGCGGTGGCCCGGCCTGACAGTTTCCGGCACCTCTACGCCCTGGGGCTCCCTGTTGAGGACAAGATCAGGACCATCGCGCAGGAGATCTACGGGGCCGACGGGGTGGAGTTCTCCGTCCCGGCCCTGAACCGCCTTGCCGAGATAGAACGGAACGGGTGGGGCAGGCTGCCGGTGTGCATGGCCAAGACACAGTACTCGTTCACCGACGATGCGACCCGCCTGGGCGCTCCGAAGGGGTTCACCATCCATGTCCGGGACCTGCTCCCCAAGACGGGTGCGGGGTTCATCGTGGCGCTGACCGGGGCGGTAATGACCATGCCCGGGCTGCCCGCCGTCCCCGCTGCACTGCGCATGGACGTGGACGACGCCGGCAACCCCATCGGCCTCGCCTAACCCTCGTTGCTCTATCACTTTTGGTCCCTAAACCCTGGTTTTAGGGACCAAAAGTGATAGAGCAACGAGGGGTGTGGATAACTTCAGCAGCGTCTTCCGGGGCCGGTAAGAATGTTGCCCATGCGATCAGTCGAACCGCTGCCGGCCCACCTGGCATCTGTTCCGTTTACAGTCCAAGAGGCGAAAGCGGCGGGCCTCAGCAGCGGACGCCTCCGGTCATCCGATCTGGCCTCCGCGGGTCGGCTCTTGTACCTGCCGTCGGGTTGGGAATACGAACTCCCAGGATTGGCCCGCGCGTTGTCCGCGGCGACGCCCGGGGCATGGGTTTCGCATCTGACGGCGGCAGTACTTTTGGGTCTGTGGCTCCCGTCCTGGTTCCAGGACTGCAGGGAGCTGCACCTGAGCAAACCAAAGTCTCTGCCGCCGGTCAGGCGCGACGGCGTGGTGGGTCATACCGTTCTCGCGTTCGACGAAGAGATCATGATTCATGAGGGCATCCGGATGTCCACTCCTGCCCGGACGTGGCTGGACCTTGCCCGGCTAGTTCCCCTGGAAGATCTGGTGGCGGTTGGCGACCAGTTGGTCCGGCAGCCCAGACCCGGCTTGGAGGTGCGGGCGCAACCTTGGTCAACTGTTTCCGGGCTTAAACAGATGGTGGCCAGGCATCCCAAGATGCAGGGCATTGTGAAGGCGCGCGCCGCCGTCGACCTTATCCGCCCGGGCGCAGACTCCGCACCCGAAACGTTTCTGCGACTGGCCCTCACCGCAGCGGGGCTCCCCGAGCCGGAGCTGCAGGTTCAGGTTAGCCCGGGAAATCCGTTCTCTCCTGCGGCCGATCTGGGCTACCGCCGGCAGCGGATCGCCATCCAGTACGACGGCGGCCATCACCTGACGAGGGAACAGCAGACCAGAGACAATCGGCGGGACGCCTACTTCCACGCGGCAGGCTGGCGCTACTTCAAATTCAACGCGGACGACCTCGCCCAGGACTTCCGGCGCGCGGTCCGGCAGGTCGCAGCTGCCCTCCGGAGACCCTAATCCCCCACTTGCTCTATCACTTTTGGTTGCTAACCCGGAGTTTTAGGGACCAAAAGTGATAGCGCAACGAGGTTAAACGCGTGTTGCCCTATCACTTCTGGTCGCTAAACCGGACGTTTAGGGACCAGAAGTGATAGGGCAACCGGCAGGAGGGGTTAGCGCTCGAGGTCGCCGCGGATGAAGGCCTCGACCTTTTCGCGGGCGAGGTCGTCGTTGAACTGCTCCGGCGGGGACTTCATGAAGTAGCTCGATGCGGAGAGCAGGGGGCCACCGATGCCGCGGTCCAGGCCGATCTTGGCGGCGCGGATGGCGTCGATGATGACGCCGGCGGAGTTCGGGGAGTCCCAGACTTCCAGCTTGTATTCCAGCGAGACGGGGGCGTCGCCGAAGTTGCGGCCCTCGAGGCGGACGAAGGCCCACTTGCGGTCGTCGAGCCACTGGACGTAGTCGGACGGGCCGATGTGGACGTCCTTGGCAGCCAGTTCGGCTTCAACGTTGGAGGTCACGGCCTGGGTCTTGGAGATCTTCTTGGACTCCAGGCGGTCGCGCTCCAGCATGTTCTTGAAGTCCATGTTGCCGCCGACGTTCAGCTGGTACGTGCGGTCCAGGGTGACACCGCGGTCTTCGAACAGCTTGGCCATGACGCGGTGCGTGATGGTGGCGCCGATCTGGCTCTTGATGTCGTCGCCCACGATCGGGACACCGGCAGCGGTGAACTTGTCAGCCCACTCCTTGGTGCCGGCGATGAAGACCGGCAGGGCGTTGACGAAGGCGACGCCGGCGTCGATGGCAGCCTGGGCGTAGAACTCTGCGGCTTCCTGGGAACCGACGGGCAGGTAGCAGACCATGACGTCGACCTTGGCGTCCTTGAGCGCCTGGACTACGTCAACAGGCTCTTCCGTGGACTGCTCGATGGTCTCGAGGTAGTAGCGGCCGAGGCCGTCGAGGGTGTGCCCGCGCTGGACGGTGACCCCGGTGGGCGGGACGTCGGCGATCTTGATGGTGTTGTTTTCGCTGGCCGTGATGGCGTCGGCGAGGTCGTGGCCGACCTTCTTGCCGTCGACATCGAACGCGGCGACGAACTCGACGTCGCGTACGTGGTACGGGCCGAACTCAACATGCATGAGGCCCGGAATGGTGGCCTGGGGGTCGGCGTCCTTGTAGTAGTGGACGCCCTGGACCAGCGATGCGGCGCAGTTGCCTACGCCGACGATGGCAACACGGATCGGATGTGAAGACACGGAACTCCTTTGAGGACAAACATCAGCCGGCCGGTGGTGCGGCAGGGAGTGCGGTGGCGGCTGGCTGGCACGGCGCCGCGCGGCGCCTCTTCATAGTACCCAACAGAGCGGGGCCGGGTATTGTTCCGCCGGCCCCGCTCCGTAATCAGGGGAATTCTCAGACGGGCTGTTTCCACAGGTTAATGTCCGATTCCACCGCGAACTCGTCGATGGCGGTCAGTTCATCGGGGGTGAAATCCAGGTTGTTGATTGCGGCAAGGGAGTCCTCCAGCTGCCGGACGCTGGATGCGCCGATCAGTGCGGAAGTGACCGGCGGCCCCTTGGGCTGGTCACGGAGGACCCACGCGATGGCCATCTGTGCCAGCGACTGCCCGCGGCCTTCCGCGATCGCGTGCAGCCCGCGGATGCGGTCCAGCTTCTCATCAGTGATCAGGCCCTGGTCCAGCGATTTGTGCTGCGCGGCCCGGGAATCGTCGGGAATGCCGTTGAGGTAGCGGTTGGTGAGCATGCCCTGCGCCAGCGGTGAGAAGGCGATGGAGCCCGCACCCACCTGGTCCAGGGCCTCGTAGAGGTTGGGTGATCCGTCTTCCGTCCAGCGGTTGAGCATGGAGTAGCTGGGCTGGTGGATCAGCAGCGGCGTCCCGAGGTCCTTGAGGATCCTTGCGGCCTCGAGGGTCTGCTCCGGCGTGTAGGAGGAGATGCCGGCGTAAAGGGCCTTGCCGGAGCGCACGGCATAGTCCAGGGCGCCCATGGTTTCTTCCAGGGGCGTTTCGGGATCCGGCCGGTGGCTGTAGAAGATATCCACGTAGTCCAGGCCCATCCGCTGCAGCGACTGGTCCAGGCTGGAAATCAGGTACTTGCGGGAACCCCACTCGCCGAACGGGCCAGGCCACATGTAGTACCCGGCCTTGGTGGAGATGACGAGCTCGTCGCGGTACGGCTTGAAGTCGTCACGCAGGTGTCTGCCAAAGTTGGTTTCGGCCGATCCGGCGGGCGGGCCGTAGTTGTTGGCAAGGTCGAAGTGGTTAACGCCGAGATCGAAGGCGCGGCGGAGGATGTCGCGCTGCTCGTCGAAGCGCTTATCGTCGCCGAAGTTGTGCCACAGGCCCAGCGAGATGGCCGGAAGCTTCAGTCCGCTGCGGCCGACGCGGCGGTAGGGCATGGAATCGTAGCGGTCCTCCGCTGCTGAATAGGTCATGGGTTCCATCCTGCCAGCTGTGACGGGCGCTACATTACAACGTAGGAAAAATTACGCCGCGGGCTGACAGTTGCAGCCCGCGGCGTAACGTGGATGGTGCATTCTCAGGACTTGACGATGGCCGCGCTCCAGGGAGCCAGGGCGAGGGTTTCGCCTTCCAGGCCGGTCCCCTCATCCGTGGAAAGCAGGACGGAACCGGGCACAGCATCCAGCCGGACTTTCGCGCCGGAGAAATTCAGGAGTACCTCAACGCTCCCCCGCCGGAACCGCAGCCAGCGCTCGTCGTCGTCGAACCTTACCTCTGTCTCCCTAAACCCAAGACCGGCCAGTTCGGGATGCTCGCGGCGCAGGGCCGTCAGAGACCGGTACAGCTCCAGGAGCCGGGCGTGGTCTCCGGTGGACGCCTCGTCCCAGTTAAGCCTGGACCTGCGGAAGGTTTCCGGGTCCTGGGGGTCGGGCACGACGGCGGGATCCCACCCCATGCGTTCGAACTCCTTGATGCGCCCTTCCGCGGTGGCCTTGCCGAGCTCGGGTTCGGGGTGGGAGGTGAAGAACTGCCATGGCGTGCTGGCGGCGAACTCCTCCCCCATGAACAGCATCGGCGTGAACGGCGAGGTGAGGGTCAGGACCGCAGCGACGGCCAGCTGCCCGTGGGACAGCGACTGGGAGAGCCTGTCGCCTGTGGCACGGTTGCCGATCTGGTCGTGGTTCTGGTTGCACACCACCAGCGCGGCCGGGTGGACCAGCGAGGTGTTGATGGGCCGGCCGTGGTGGCGGCCGCGGAAGCTGGAATAGCTGCCGTCGTGCAGGAACCCGTCCCTGAGGACCTTCGCCAGGACGGCCAGGGTCTGGAAGTCCTCATAGTACCCGGTGGTCTCACCGCTGACATTGACATGGACGGCGTGGTGGAAGTCATCGCTCCACTGCCCTGCCAGCCCGTAGCCGTTGGCGTCCCGCGGATACAGCAGACGCGGGTTGTTCAGGTCCGACTCCGCGATGAGCGTCCTGGGCAGCCCGGTCTCGGCAGAAACCGCGTCACCCAGGGCACCGAGCTCCTCGAGGATGTGCACAGCCCGTTCGTCCCGCAGCGCGTGTACGGCGTCGAGGCGCAGGCCGTCCACGTGGTAGTCCCGCAGCCAGAGCGCCGCGTTGTCCAGGATGTACTCGCGGACCACGTCCGAGCCGGGGCCGTCCAGGTTGACGGAGTCGCCCCATGTGTTGGCGTCGCCCTGTTTCAGGTACGGCCCGAACCTGGGCAGGTAGTTGCCGCTGGGCCCCAGGTGGTTGTAGACAACGTCCTGGATGACGCCCAAACCGGCGGCGTGTGCGGCGTCAACGAACCGCTGGTAAGCGGCAGGCCCACCGTAGCCTTCGTGGACCGCGTACCACTGGACGCCGTCGTAACCCCAGTTGTGGGTACCGTTGAACCCGTTAACGGGCAGCAGCTCGACGAAGTCGACCCCCAGGCCGGCCAGGTACCCCAGCTTTTCCGCCGCTGCGTCCAGCGTGCCCTCCGGGGTGAAGGTGCCCACATGGAGCTCGTAGATGACCGCGCCCTTGAGTTCCTTGCCCTTCCACCCTGAGTCCTGCCAGTCATGGGCAGCGGTATCAAACGTCCGGGACAGCTCGTGGACACCGTCCGGCAGGCGCCGGGACCGCGGGTCAGGCAGCGGGTGGCGGTCGCCGTCGAGCAGGTAGCCGTAGTCCACCTCGCCCTCCGCCGGAGCGTCCGGGGCCGTCCACCACCCCTCCGCGCCTGGTTGGGCCTGCTTCTGCTGCATGGGGTACTGCCGTCCGTCCGCCAGCAGGGTCACGGACGTGGCGTCCGGTGCCCACACATCAAAGCGCCCGGAACCACGATTGGCCAAGGTCATGCGTTTTCTCCATCCACCGGTACCAGCAAGGCCACCGGGTAGGTACCCAGCACGTCCGCCACCAAAACGCCGCCCGGACCGTAGCTGGCGCCGGTGAGCTCGTCGCGCATGGGGGCGGGCAGTTCGACGGCGGTGTCCCGCCATCCGCCGGCTGCTTCCAGTCCGGCGGGGAGCCGGGTGGCAAGGGTAAGGGCGCCCGGGGCACCGTCCCCTGCGCCGCGGTTGAACGCCAGCAGGTGGGCTGATGCGGCGTCGACGGCCGTCACGGCGCTATAGCCCTGGAACAGTTCCGGCCTGTCGCGGCGGAGGCGGAGGGCGCGGGAAGTGACCAGCAGTTTGCTGGCCTCCGTACCCGACTCAGGCAAGGTGCCGGCGTCGATCGTCTCCAGTTCCTGCTGCCGCAGCTTGAAGTCCACCGGCCGGCGGTTGTCGGGGTCGGTGAGCGACCGTTCCCAGAACTCGCTCCCCTGGTAGACGTCCGGGACGCCGGGCATGGTCAGCTGGACCAGCTTGGCTGACAGCGAGTTGGAGGCGGCGTAGGCGTCGATGCGTGCGACGAAGTCCTCCACCACCTTGGTGACGCGGGGGTCGTCGAACGCCGCGTCAACCGCCGCCGCCACGGCCGACTCGAACTCCTCGTTAGGCTCCGTCCAGGTAGTTGAGTTGCCGGCTTCCCGGGCCGCCTTGGAAGCGTAGCCCTGCAGCCGTTCCCGGCTGGCGGGCCAGGCGCCCACAACGGCCTGCCACAACAGGTTCTCGTAGGGGCCGTCCGGTATGGGTGCCAGCCCCCGCAGTTCTCCCAATGTGTCAGTCCACTCCTGGGGAAGCTCGGCGATCACGGAAATCCGGGCCCGCGCGTCCTCGCTGCGCTTGGTGTCGTGCGTGGACATGGTGGTCATGGACAGCGGCAGGTCCTGCTGACGACGCCGCATCCGCTGGTGGAACTCGTCCGGGGACACAGCGAATTCGGTGGGTTCGGCACCCACCTCGGTCAGCGTGCCCAACCGGGTGTACCGGTAGAACGCGGTGTCCTCCACGCCCTTGGCCATGACCATGCCGGAGGTCTGCTGGAACCGGATGGCGATGGGGTTTGCCGGGTCGAGCAGCAGCGGCAGGAGGGTCCCGACGGCGACGGCGAGGTCCGGCCGGTGTTCGGCAGCGGATTCGCAGGCTTCCTTGAGGACCTCGGCGCCGGTGGGCAGGTAGGTCCGGTAGACGGGGAAGGAGGCGATGATCTCCGCGAGCGCGTCGGCGGCGACCTCGAGGTCCAGCCCGTGGGATTCGGGGACCAGGCGCGCCAGGCGCAGGACCTCGGATCGGAGGATACCGTCGGCGATCATGCGCTTGGTGCCGCGGATCATGTCCGCGTAGTCCGCGGGACCGGAGGTACCGCGGAGGGAGGCGTCCAGCTTGTCCAGGGTGGCCTGCCCGGCAGGGTCCACGAACACCCGGTCCACGTCCGCCAGGGCGTCGTAGCCGGTGGTGCCCTCACAGGCAAAATCCCCGGGCAGCACCTCGCCCGGCTCCAGGATCTTCTCCACCAGCACATAGGCTCCGTTGGTCAGGTCCTTGAGCCAGCGGAGGTAGCCGGCGGGATCAGCCAGGCCGTCCGGGTGGTCCACGCGGAGCCCGTCCACCAGGCCTTCCCGGAACCAGCGGCCGATCTCGGCGTGGGCTTCCTCGAAGACCTGCGGCAATTCGACACGGATCCCGGCGAGGGTGGTGACGGCGAAGAAGCGCCGGTAGTTGAGCTCCGCGTCGGCCCGGCGCCAGCCCATCAGCTGGTAGTGCTGCCGGCTGTGGACCTCCTGCGGAGAGTCCCCCTCGGAGAAGGTGCCGGCGGCGATGGGAAAGCGGTGGTCGTAGTACCGCAGCTCACCGTCCTCGATGGCCAGCTTGTCCAGGTCGTCATCGGAGCCCAGCATGGGCAGCCGGATTTTGCCGCCGCCCAGGTCCCAGTCGACGTCGAACGCTTCGGCGTAGGGCGAGCCGCGCCCTTCCTTCAGCAGCGACCACCACCATGGGTTCTGCACCGGGGTGGCCACGCCCACGTGGTTGGGGACGATGTCCACCAGCACGCCCATCCCGTGGTCGCGGGCGGCACGGGACAGCGCCACGAGCCCTTCCGGTCCGCCGCGCTCGGGGTCAACGGCGGACGGGTCGGTCACGTCGTAGCCGTGGTCCGAGCCCTGCTCCGCCGTGAGGATGGGTGAGAGGTACACCCAGTCCACGCCCAGCGACTTCAGGTACGGCACCTGTTCGGCAGCGTCGAAAAGGGTGAACCCGCGGCGGATCTGCAGCCGGTAGGTGGATGCCGGAGCCCTCACTTCTTTTGGTCCTTCCGGGCCCCGATCTTCGTGGTCTTGCCGGGCTCGGCCACCACGGGGGTGCTGATGGACTCCGCCTCGCTGGTGGTCGCCTGGGTCAGCGCGGCGAGGGAGGCGGCCACGGAGTGGTCCGGTTCCACTTCTTCGACGGTGTGGGCCCGCAGGACCACCAGGGACTTTGCCTCCACGGGCAGCGGCTCGCCGGCATTGACGGGCTCGGTGTCGGCGTTCTGCCCGGCGGTGTCGATGATGACATCCCAGGCGGGGGCATACTCGTCGGTCGGGAGTGTGAACTTAACGGTGTCGTCGTGGGCGTTGAAGTACAGCAGGAAGTTCACGTCGGTGATCCTGCGGCCGCGGCTGTCCTTGCCCTGGATCCCGTCGCCGTTGAGGAACACGCCAACGGAGCGGCCGAACCCGTTGTCCCAGGCTTCGGGCAGCATGGTTTCGCCGGAGGGGTCCAGCCAGACGATGTCCGGCAGCCGCTCGCCCTCGCCCCGCCGGACCGGCCGTCCGTCGAAGAACCGGCTGCGGCGGAAGGTGGGGTGTTTGGCGCGGAGGGCGTTGACAGCGGCGGTGAACTCGACCAGCGGCTGGTCAATGGCGTCCCAGTTGATCCAGGTCAGTTCGGAATCCTGGCAGTAGCCGTTGTTGTTGCCCTGCTGCGTGCGCCCCATCTCGTCACCGTGCAGGATCATGGGCACGCCCTGCGACAGGAGCAGTGAAGCGATGAAGTTCCGCTGCTGGCGGGCCCGCAGGGCGAGCACGTCGGGATCGTCCGTGGGGCCCTCCACGCCGCAGTTCCAAGACCGGTTGTGGGATTCGCCGTCGTTGTTGCCCTCGCCGTTGGCCTCGTTGTGCTTCTCGTTGTAGGACACCAGGTCCGCCAGGGTGAAGCCGTCGTGCGCGGTGACGAAGTTGATGGACGCCACGGGGCGGCGGCCTGAGTGCTCGTACAGGTCGGCGGAGCCGGTGATGCGGGAGGCGAACTCGCCCAGCGTGGCCGGTTCACCGCGCCAAAAGTCGCGGACAGTATCACGGTACTTCCCGTTCCATTCCGTCCACTGCGGCGGGAAGTTGCCCACCTGGTAGCCGCCGGGCCCAACGTCCCACGGTTCGGCGATGAGCTTGACCTGCGAGACGACCGGGTCCTGCTGGATCAGTTCGAAGAAGGTGGACAGCTTGTCCACGTCGTAGAACTCGCGGGCCAGGGTGGAGGCGAGGTCGAAGCGGAAGCCGTCCACGTGCATCTCCGTGACCCAGTAGCGCAGGGAGTCCATGATGAGCTGCAGGGAGTGCGGGTGCCGGACGTTGAGCGAATTGCCGGTGCCGGTGTAGTCCATGTAGTACTTTTCGTCGCCGTCCACCAGCCGGTAATAGGCGGCGTTGTCGATGCCCTTGAAGGACAGCGTGGGGCCCAGGTGGTTGCCTTCGGCGGTGTGGTTGTAGACCACGTCCAGGATCACTTCAATGCCGGCCTTGTGCAGCGCGCGGACCATCGCCTTGAAGTCCTGGACCTGCTGGCCGGAATCGCCAGTGGAGCTGTAGGTGTTCTGCGGCGCGAAGAAGCCGATGGTGTTGTAGCCCCAGTAGTTGTTCAGGCCCTTGTCCTCGAGCGTGCCGTCGTTGACGAACTGGTGCACGGGCATCAGCTCGATGGCGGTGACACCGAGCTTCTGCAGGTGCGAAATGACGGCCGGGTGCGCCACACCGGCGTACGTGCCGCGCTGTTCCTCCGGGATGTCCGGGTGCAGCTGCGTGAGTCCCTTGACATGTGCTTCGTAGATGACGGACTGGTGGTAGGGGATCCGCAGTTGCTGGTCGCCCTCCCAGTCGAAGAACGGGTTAATCACCACGCCCTTCATCATGTGCTTGGCGGAATCGTGGTTGTTGACGGTGTCCTCTTCGCCCAGGTTGTAAGTGAACAGGGCGGGATCCCAGTCGATCTGCCCGTGGACAGCTTTGGCGTAGGGGTCAAGCAGCAGCTTGTTGGGGTTGAAGCGGTTGCCGGACGCGGGATCGTAGGGGCCATGGACGCGGTAGCCGTACTTCTGGCCCGGCTGGATCTGCGGGATGTAGCAGTGCCACACGTACCCGTCCACTTCGTCCAGCGTGATGCGGGTTTCCTTGCCGTCGTCGTCGAAGAGGCACAGTTCCACTTTTTCGGCGCGTTCGCTGAACAGGGCAAAGTTGGTGCCGGTTCCGTTGTACGTGGCGCCCAGGGGATAAGCCGATCCAGGCCAGACTTCCATAATGCTCCTCATCGTTGGTCGGCAGCGGTTTGATACCGCTCCCCGCTGCCGGTGCGAACTATGCCTACCGTAGCGGGTGGCTGTGACTATTACGTTTCCGGCCACCCGTGATTGCTAAGCATGCTGACTTTACCCCAGACCTCTGGTATTGCGTCGGCAATTACGCCAGCAGTGATCGGGCCGCCGGCCCGGAGGCCCGACGCCCACCTCCCGGCCTTCCCGTGCAAGGCCGCTCCCAGCGCGGCGATGGCAGCCCAGCGGCCGTCTTGGCCGGAGTGCAGGAAGTGGAAGCGCCCGACGTCGTCCCCCGCCTGGGCCAGCAGCGCGCCGATAACGCCGGCCAGGACGTCCCCGCTGCCGGCGGTTGCGAGCCACGGCGTCCCGTCGGCCTGGCTGTAGACGTCGCCGGAGGGAGCGGCCACGAGGGTGGTGGCACCTTTGAGCAGGACCGTGGCACCGGTCCGGGCGGCAGCGCTCCGGGCGGCGGCGAGGGTTGCCGCTTCCACGCCGTTCCGCTCCTCCGCTCTCCCGAGCCGTTGGAGGAGCGTAGCCAGTTCCCCGGCGTGCGGGGTCAGGACAACGTGCGGGCCGAGCCGGTCAGGAAGTGCCGGCAGCGCACCGGCGTCGGCGACGGTGGGCAGTCCGGAGTCAATGGCGTCCCGCGCCCGTTCCAACTGGTCGTGGTTGTCCGGCCCCATCCCCGAGCCCACGAGCCAAGCCTGGACCCGGTTCTCCGCCACCGGACCGGTGCTGCAGACCACCTCGGGGCAGGACTGCCGGACAAGGTCTGCGACCTCGGGCGGGCCCAGGTACCGGACCATGCCCACACCTGCGGCAAGGGCGCCCCGGCAGGCCAGGACGGCAGCACCGGGGTATTCCGGGGAGCCGGCCACCACGCCCAGCACGCCGCGGGAGTATTTGTGCGCCCGGCGGGCAGGAAGCGGCAGGAGCGCGGCCATGTCCCGTTCCTCCAGGCGCCGCAGTCCCGGTGGCGGGAAGTTGTCCTCGATGCCGATGGGGACCACCTGGACGCGGCCCGCGTAGTCGGCTCCGGGATCGGCGAGCAGGCCGCTTTTGGCAGCGCCGAAGGTGACGGTCAGGTCCGCGGGAAGCACCGGCCCGGCGGCTTCGCCCGTGTCCGCGTCAATGCCGCTGGGCAGGTCACAGGCGACGACCAGCGGCTGCCCGCCGGCCTTTAGAATGGCCTCGACCAGCGCTGCGGCACTTCCCCGCAGCCCGCCTTTTGCCCCTGTTCCCAGCACGGCGTCAATTACGACGTCGGCGCCCGCGGCTTCCGCGCCGAGCCCGCCGAGTGCCGCTTCGGTGAGGTTCTCCACCCGGCCGCCGGCACGTTCAAAGGCTGCCCGGGCCTGCGGGTGCGCCGCCCCCGAGGTGAGCACCGCCGTCGTACGCATCCCCCGGGCGGCGAGGAATGCGGCGGCATACAGGCCGTCACCGCCGTTGTTGCCCTTGCCGGTGAGGACCAGCACGCGGCACCCGTAGAGGCGCCGCCCGCGGGACCTCAGCTCCGTGACAATTGCACCGGCCAGGCCGTGGGCTGCGCGCTGCATCAGGGCGTCACCGAACCCGGTAGCCAGGAGCGGTTCCTCGGCAGTGCGGACCTGCGTTCCTGTGTAGGCGCTGATCATGTCAGTCCCGGGGCGGCCGGGATCAGCCCTCGGCCAGGACCGTGGCGGTGGCGATGCCGCCGTCGTGGCTGATGGACAGGTGCCAGCGCTTGACGCCCTTGCTCTCGGCGACTGCCAGGACGGTGCCCTTGACCTGGACGGTGGGGCCGTTCTGGTCAAGGCCGATCCAGCAGTCCTGCCAGTTCATTCCGGCCGGCGCGCCCAGGACCTTGGCCACGGCTTCCTTGGCAGCGAACCGCGCCGCGAGGGACCGGGTGTTCAGTTCACGCTCCGCAGGGACGAACAACCGGTCCCTCAGGCCCGGGGTGCGCTCAAGCTGGCGGCCGAACCGCTCGATGTCTACAACGTCTACGCCTATGCCAACGATCATGGCACTACTCTACGGTGGCGCTCCGACACTTCAGGGCACCGCGCGCCCGCAGGGAGGTTAAACGGGAAACCCCGGGCTGGTAGGCCCGGGGTTCCAACTGCGGAGGGTTATTCGACGGTGACGCTCTTGGCGAGGTTGCGGGGCTGGTCCACGTCGTAGCCCTTGGCCGCGGCGAGTTCGGCGGCGAAGATCTGCAGCGGGACGGTGGTCAGCAGCGGCATCAACAGCGTCGGGGTCTCGGGGACGTAGAAGACGTGCTCGGCGTAGGCCTTGACCGCTTCGTCGCCTTCCTCGGCGATGACCAGGGTGCGGGCGCCGCGGGCGCGGACTTCCTGGATGTTGGAGACCACCTTGGCGTGCAGCGAGTCGCGGCCGCGCGGGGACGGGACCACCACGAACACCGGCTGGCCCTCGTCGATCAGCGCGATCGGGCCGTGCTTGAGCTCACCGGCAGCGAAACCCTCGGCGTGGATGTACGCGATCTCCTTGAGCTTCAAAGCGCCCTCAAGCGCCACCGGGTAGCCCACGTGGCGGCCCAGGAACAGCACGGACTTCTCATCCGCCATGGACCGGGCGAGCTCGCGCAGGGGTCCGGCGTTGTCCAGGATGGTCTGGATCTTCTTCGGGATCTTGTTCAGGTCCGCGAGGACGTCCTTGATCTGGCCGGAGAAGATGTTGCCGCGAAGCTGTGCCAGGTACAGCCCGAGCAGGTACGCCGCCGTGATCTGGGCCAGGAACGCCTTGGTGGACGCCACCGCGATCTCCGGGCCGGCGTGCGTGTACAGCACGGCGTCGGATTCACGCGGGATGGTGGAGCCGTTGGTGTTGCAGATCGAGATGGTCTTCGCGCCCTGTTCCCGGGCGTACCGGACGGCCATCAGGGTGTCCATGGTCTCGCCGGACTGGGAGATGGACACCACCAGGGTGTTCTCGTCCAGGATCGGATCCCGGTAGCGGAATTCGTGGGCGAGTTCGACCTCGGTGGGGATCCGGCACCAGTTCTCGATCGCGTACTTGGCCACCGTGCCGGCGTACGCGGCGGTGCCGCAGGCCAGGACAATGATCTTGTTGACCTTCTTCAAAAGCTCCGGATCGATCCGCAGCTCGTCCAGGGTCAGCTTGCCCTTGATGTCCGAACGGCCGAGCAGGGTCTGCGCCACGGCGTCGGGCTGGTCATGGATTTCCTTCTCCATGAACGAGGAGAACCCGCCCTTTTCAGCCGAGGCAGGGTCCCAGTCCACGTGGTATTCCTTGCCGGCGGCCGGGTTGCCATAGAAATCGGTGATCTCCACCGTGTCCGCGGTGATCGTGACGATCTGGTCCTGGCCCAGCTCCACAGCGCGGCGGGTGTAGTCGATGAACCCGGACACGTCAGATCCGAGGAAGTTTTCGCCCTCGCCCAGGCCCACCACCAAAGGTGAGTTGCGGCGGGCGGCAACGACGACGTCGGGCTGGTCAGCGTGCACGGCAAGGAGCGTGAAGGCTCCCTCGAGGCGCTGGCAGGCGAGCTCCATCGCCTTGGTCAGGCCGCCGTTGGACGTGTCCCCGCCCAGCTTGTTCCGGAAGATGTCCGCCAGCAGGGCCGCGGCGACCTCGGTGTCCGTCTCGGACAGGAAGGTCACGCCCTTCTCCAGCAGCTCCACCTTCAGCTCGGCGAAGTTTTCGATAATGCCGTTGTGGATCACGGCAAGCTTGCCGTCATCGGCCAGGTGCGGGTGCGCGTTCCGGTCCGTGGGGCCGCCGTGCGTGGCCCACCGGGTGTGCCCGATACCGGTAACGGTCTCCGGCAGCGGCCGGGCCTCCAGCTCGGCCACCAGGTTGCTCAGCTTGCCCGACTTCTTCCGCGCCTCAATGGACCCCTGGGTCACCACAGCGACACCGGCGGAGTCGTAGCCCCGGTACTCCAGGCGGCGCAGTCCTTCAAGGACAACATCCAACGCGCTGTGACCGGCAATCACGCCGTCAACAGGACGGCCCACATATCCCACGATTCCACACATGGGCTTAAGACTATCGGCTGCGGGCTGCTACCTCTAAACTGTGCAGGGACCGGCCCCGGGAGCCGCCTGTGTTGCGGAGGCCGCCGCGCGCTCAGGGGCCCTGCATTTCGCTATGTGCCGGGCGAGGGGCAGAATCGCTACGTGACTTTGCAACGCAATGAGGCGAACGGAGAGGGTGTTTCCCCGTTCGTGGAGCTTGACCGGCAGACCTGGTCCCGGCTGGCCGACGAGATGGAACAGCCTCTGAATGAAGAGGACATCGACCGTGTCCGTGGCCTGGGCGATCCCCTGGATTTGAACGAGGTCCGGGAGGTCTACCTGCCGCTGTCCCGGCTGCTGCACCTCTATGTTGAGGCTGCCGGGCAGCTGCACGCCGCCACCACAACATTCCTGGGCGAACACACCCAGCGCACCCCGTTTGTGATCGGTGTGGCGGGGTCCGTGGCCGTGGGCAAGTCCACCATTGCGCGTGTGCTCCGGGAAATGCTGCGCCGCTGGCCGGGTACGCCCAATGTTGAGCTGATCACCACCGACGGTTTCCTCTATCCCCTGGCGGAGCTGAAGCGCCGCCAACTGCTGGACCGCAAGGGCTTTCCGGAGTCCTACGACCGCCGTGCGCTGCTCCGGTTTGTGAGCGAAATCAAGAGCGGCGCCGAGGAGGTGCGTGCGCCCTGGTATTCGCACGTCACCTACGACATTGTGCCGGGCAAGGAAGTGGTGGTGCGCCGCCCGGACGTCCTGATTGTGGAGGGCCTGAACGTGCTGGCACCGGCGCGTCCGCGGCATGACGGGCGGCAGGGCCTGGCGCTGAGCGACTTCTTCGACTTCTCCATTTATGTGGACGCCAAGACCTCCTACATCGAGGAGTGGTACGTGGACCGGTTCCGGAAGCTGCGGAGCACCGCGTTCGCCCAGCCCGAGTCCTACTTCCACCGGTACGCCAGCCTCTCCGACGACGAGGCCGAGACCACCGCCCGGGATATCTGGAAGCGGATCAACGAGCCGAACCTGGAGGAGAACGTGCTGCCCACCCGGGGACGGGCGCAGCTGGTGCTGACCAAAGAGGCGGACCACACCATCCGCCGCATGCTGCTCCGGAAGGTGTAGCACAGGTGTGCCACGACTGTTCGGCGGCAGCGGCTCCTCGGGATCCCAGCCGGCGCAGCTTCGCCCGCTTTCTCGCTTTGGGGGCCGGGCTGACTGTACTGAGCGCCTGCACACCGGGGGCACCCGGGGCGGCGGCGCCGTCGTCGGCTGCTCCGTCTGCCGCCCCCTCCCCCGCGGCCGTCACGGCGCAGGCAACCACGACGGCGGAGGCCGCCACGGTGCCGCCGGCGCCTCCTGAGCCGGTACAGTCGCCGTCGCCCTCCGCAGCGCTGCCGCGGCAGTTTTCGCTGACGGACCCGTCGAGCCCGTGGCTGATCGTCAACAAGCGCCGCCCGCTGGTTCCCGCTGCGTACGTGCCGGCGGACCTGGTGCAGCCCGCCGTGACGATGACCGCGTCCGGTGAGTCGGCGCTGCTGAACAGCACGACGGCGGCCGCGGCCGAGGCGATGTTCGACGCCGCCGCGCAGGATGGCGTGGCCATGGTGCTGGCGAGCGGCTACCGCTCCTACACGACGCAGGTGGCGACCTACAACGGATATGTCGCCACGCGGGGCCAGGCCGACGCCGACACGGCCAGCGCCCGGCCGGGCTACTCCGAGCACCAGACGGGGTGGGCGTTCGATATTGCCGACGGCGGCGGGGCATGCGGGTTCCAGCCGTGCTTCGCGGACCAGCCGGCGGCGGTGTGGGCGAAGGCGAACGGGCACCGGTTCGGTTTTGTGGTGCGGTACCCGTGGATGTTCCACCCGGTCACCGGGTACTACTACGAGCCGTGGCACCTGCGCTACGTCGGGGTGGAGGCGGCCACGGACATGTTCACCCGCGGGATCTCCACACTGGAGGAGTACTTCGGTGTGGAGGCGGCGCCGGGGTACCTGTGAGGCGATGGGCTAGCGTGGTGTCCATGCTGACTGGATTTAAGAACTTCATCATGAAGGGCAACGTGGTTGACCTTGCCGTCGCCGTTGTCATCGGCACCGCATTCGGATCGGTGGTGACGGCGCTGGTGAACAAGGTGCTGATGCCGTTTGTTGCCGCCGTTGTGGGGTCGCCGAACTTTGACAGCTTCGCTCGGCTGGACCTGAACGGGAACGCGATTGAGTTTGGTGTCCTGCTGACCGCGATCGTGAACTTCCTGCTGATTTCCGCCGCCATCTACTTTGTGGTGGTCATGCCGATGAACCTGATGATCGAGCGTCGCAACCGCCGGCTGGGGATCGGCCAGGACGTCAAGAAGGAGTCGGCCGAGGATCCGCAGATCGCGCTGCTGACTGAGATCCGGGATGAGCTGCGAAGCCGCGCATCCTGACATTCAACTCTTCAACAGTTGAGGCCCGCTTTCCCTTTTGGGAAGCGGGCCTCATTTGTTTGCTGCGGGCTTATTCGCTGACGAGTTCCAGGGCGAGCTCCGCACGGACCACCTGGGCGAGGTGCTCGGCGGTGGCCTGCGCGGTTTCTTCGTCGGCGGCTTCGACCATGACGCGGACGACGGGTTCGGTGCCGGAGGGGCGGAGCAGCACGCGCCCGGTCTCCCCGAGGGCAGCTTCGGCGGTGGCGACTGCCTGTGCCAGGACGTCGCTGCTGCCGACCTTGCTGCGGTCCACGCCTTTGACGTTGATGAGGACCTGCGGGAGCTTGGTCATGACTGTGGCCAGTTCCTTGAGCGGCTTGCCGGTCAGGGCGACCTGCGCGGCGATCTGGAGTCCGGTGAGGAGTCCGTCGCCGGTGGTGGCGTGGTCAGCGAAGATGACGTGGCCGGACTGCTCACCGCCGAGGCTGAAGCCGCCGTCGCGCATGCTTTCGAGGACGTACCGGTCCCCCACCGCAGTTTCGCGGATGGTGATGCCGGCGTTCCGGAGCGCGATTTTGAGGCCGAGGTTGCTCATGACGGTGGCGACCAGGACGTCGTCCTTCAGCTTGCCGGCGTTCTTGAGCGCGACGGCGAGGATGGCCATGATCTGGTCGCCGTCCACTTCGTTGCCCTCATGGTCGACGGCGAGGCAGCGGTCGGCGTCGCCGTCGTGGGCGATACCCAGGTTGGCGCCGTGCTTGACCACTGCTTCCTTGAGGGGGCCGAGGTGTGTGGAGCCGACGCCGTCGTTGATGTTGAGGCCGTCCGGTTCGGCACCGATGACGATGACGTTTGCACCGGCGTCCTTGAAGACCTGGGGCGAGCAGCCGCTGGCGGCGCCGTGGGCGCAGTCCAGGACCACGGTGAGGCCGTTCAGGTTGTGCGGAAGGGTGCTGAGGAGGTGGACGATGTAGCGGTCCTCGGCGTCGGAGAAGCGCTGGATGCGTCCGACGTCGGCGCCGGTGGGCCGGAGTGCCTCGTTCCTCATCTGGGCCTCGATGGCGTCCTCGACGTCGTCGGGGAGCTTCTGGCCGCCGCGGGCAAAGAACTTGATGCCGTTGTCGGGGGCCGGGTTGTGGGACGCGGAGATCATGACGCCGAAGTCGGCGTCCAGGTCTGCCACCAGGTAGGCCGCGGCGGGGGTTGGGAGGACGCCGGCATCGTAGACGTCGATGCCCGAACTGGAGAGCCCTGCCTCGACCGCGGCGGCGATGAACTCGCCGCTGGCGCGGGGGTCGCGGGCGACCACGGCGCGGGGCCGGGAGCCGTTGGAGTTGCGGTCGTGGCCGAGTACGACGGCGGCCGCCTGGGCCAGCTGCATGGCAAGCTCTGCTGTCAGCAGGCCGTTGGCCAGCCCCCGGACACCGTCAGTTCCAAATAATCTAGACACCGGTCAAGTCTAGAGGATGGGGATGCTGAGAACCTGCGTAGACCACTTCCTCGGGCCTGTCCTACTTGGTGAGTACCTACCTGCTTTCGACGGTAAATACGCGAACTACTTGGTTTTTTTTGTTCCTACCTGTCTTTCCCCAAAAGCCTCGCCAGCCCTATTTGGCCACCCCTACGATCCATGCATGACACCTAGCTATGGGGGCTTGGCGCTCGAAATTGTTGTACCGGTCTACAACGAAGAAGCGGTACTCGAAAGCAGCATCACTAGGCTCGCCGAATATCTGACGCACGAAATGCCATCGACGTGGAAAATTACCATCGCCGATAATGCAAGCACCGACCGGACTCCGGTGATTGCCGCTCGACTCAGCGAGCACATGCCAAACGTCGACTACCGCCGCCTTGAGGTCAAAGGCCGCGGCTTCGCGCTTAGGGATGCCTGGGGCGCCTCGGAGGCAAAAGTCCTCGCTTACGTGGATGTGGATCTGTCCACGGATCTAGCCGCACTTCCACCGCTGGTCGCGCCACTCCTTTCGGGACACTCCGATATTTCCATCGGCACGCGGCTGGGGCAAAACTCGCGGGTGAGCCGTGGACCCAAGCGGGAGTTTATTTCCCGCTCCTATAACTTTCTGCTTCGCCGGACCATGCAGGTGCGTTTTTCCGACGCTCAGTGCGGTTTCAAGGCAATCCGGGCAGACGTTGCCAATCGCCTGCTTCCCCATGTGGAGGACAACGGCTGGTTTTTCGATACCGAACTGCTGATTATCGCGGAGCGCTCTGGTCTCAGAATTCATGAAATTCCCGTGGATTGGGTGGATGACCCTGACAGCCGAGTGGACATCAAACAGACTGCCCTGGATGACCTGCGCGGGATGGCACGTGTAGCTGGATCCCTGGTAAAGGGGGTTATTCCAGTGCAGGCGATCTATGCCGAGCTTGGACGACGGCCGATCGTGCCCGCCGGCAGGCCCAGCTTCTTTGGGCAGGTCCTACGCTTCGGTGTGGTAGGCGTCGCCTCGACGCTCGCGTTCGCGCTGCTGTACCTGATTCTGCAAGGCCCCTTTGGCTCACAGGAAGCGAATTTTCTCTCGCTTCTTCTGACAGCCGTGGGTAATACGGCTGCCAACCGCCGCTTTACTTTCGGAATCAGCGGACCGGAAAAGCTCTTCACACATCAGTTGCAGGGTTTCATCGTCTTCTTGCTGGCATGGAGTATTACTTCGTCCTCGCTGCTTGTTCTGCACAGCGTCCATCCTGACGCCGCGCCAAACCTCGAGTTGCTGATCCTCACGTCAGCAAATGTCCTCGCCACGCTGATGCGATTCGTCCTTCTCCGGCTTTGGGTGTTCCGCGTGCGGCGGAGCGGTGAAGGGTCCTTCGCTGCCGGGCTTCAACCTGCTGGCGAGCCAGTTCGGTGAGTGTGGCAGAGGCGGGCCGGCTATCGGCCCCCACGCTAAGCCGTGCAATCCGAAAATCGCTGCCTTGGGAGCAGATCGGCCTGGCGGTTCTGCTAGTCGGAACCGCTACGTCCTTTCTTTGGGGACTTGACCGGAACGGTTGGGCCAACCCTTACTATTCAGCGGCCGCCCAGGCAGGTTCACAGGACTGGAAAGCATTCTTCTACGGCTCCCTCGACGCCGGCAACCTCATCACCATCGACAAACCACCTCTGAGCATCTGGATCATGTCCCTCTCGGTCCGGCTGTTCGGACTGAACTCCTGGGCCATCCTCGTACCCCAAGCACTCATGGGCGTGGCCACAACCTGGCTTATCTACAAAATCATCCGCCGCAGCCACCCTGCCGCGCCGGCGCTCCTCGGCGGCCTCATCTACGCAACCACACCCGTCGTCGTGCTCATGTCCCGCTACAACAACCCCGAACCGCTCATGGGGCTGCTCACCGTCGCCGCCGCATACTTCATCATCAGGGCAATCGAGGACAACCGCTGGAGCTGGTACCTCCTCGGCGGGACCGCCCTCGGCCTTGGATTCATGGCCAAACAAATCCAGGCCCTCCTGCCCATCCCAGCCCTCGTACTCGCCGTCCTGCTCTTCGGTGCAGGCACCCTTGCATCCAGACTTTTCCGACTCCTCGGATCGCTCGCCGCACTGGCCATCAGCGGAGGCTCGTGGATGACCGTCGTACAACTTACACCAGAATCAAACCGCCCCTACATCGGCGGATCTGCAACAAACAGCATCCTCGAACTCACCCTCGACTACAACGGCCTCGCACGCTTCCTGCGTTTCAGTGCTGATCCACAAGGAGGAGGAGCCGCCGCCCCGGCTGCTTTCGAGTATGACGGCGGGTTTAGCCGGCTGTTCAATGCAAACTTTGCTACCGAAGGGGCGTGGCTCCTCTTTACGGCGGTGGCCTGTTCGCTCACATTGACACTGCTTTGGCAGCAAGCGGGGGTAAGCCGCCGGACGAAAGCTTTGATTTCTTGTGCGGTGCTTTGGCTCCTGACCGCTTTTATTGCGGTGAGTTTCATGGGCAACATGACTCACACCTACTACATCTTTTCGCTCGCAGCCCCGATGGCTGTGGTTGTCGCCTTGGGAACACGGCTTCTGTGGAGCCAACGGCACCGAATTGTGCCCCGGTGCTTGGGCGCGGTGCTCCTTGCCGGTAATGGTTACGTGGCGGCTCGAATTTTCCAGTACAGCGATGCTTGGGGAGCTTGGCCGGCCGTTCTGCTCGGTGTAACGCTCCTGGCCGTGGCGGGGTGGCTATACACCGGGCCAAGACACTTTGAGATCCTCACTACAGCGGTGGTGGTATTGGCCCTGGGGCTCGGCCCTCTCGCAACGAATGTGATAACCCTCCCTAAAGCACACTCCGGTACTAATCCTCTATCAGGGCCGGTAGGGAACAATCCAGGCTCTTTATCGGCCCACTTGGACGCCGCCCGTCGGGGCGACCCCCCGCTTGCCAGGCATCTGGGATTCGGTGTTGAGCCGTCTGACGGAATCACGTCCCTTCTTCGCGAGGCTTCCTCACAAACATGGGCTGCGGCGACATACACCGCACAAAACGCAGCACAGTATCAGCTCGCTTCAGGACGGCCGGTTATTGCCCTGGGAGGCTGGCTGGGCAACGACCCAGCACCAACAATCGACCAATTCAAGGCCCTAGTGCTGCAGGGGCGCATCGCATACTTTATCTGGCAGCAGCCAATTCTGGATGAAGTACCGCTGGGTCAGGACGTAATCGACATCACTGACTGGGTGCGCACCAACTTCAAGGGGGAGAACATTGACGGCTCTACCATCTACGACCTACGAACCTGACGGAAAAAGGAGCCTAGGTGACGCGGTCTCCAGCATATGGAGAGGCAGGCTCGAGGATCCCCGATGGGAGCGTCCAGCCCTCATCCTAGTGCTGGCCCTAAACAGCGCTCTTTATTTCTGGAATCTAGGCATTAATGGATGGGCTAATGCCTATTACAGCGCGGCGGTTCAGGCCGGAGCGACCGACTGGAAAGCATTCTTCTTCGGCTCCCTCGACTGGGGCAATGCCATCACCGTAGATAAGCCCCCGCTAAGTCTCTGGGTTATGGGGATATCTGCTCGGATTTTCGGATTTTCACCAGTAAGCATCATGGCACCACAAGCTGCAATGGGAGTCTTGACGACGTTTCTCATCTACGCCCTACTGCGTAGAAACTTCTCAGCTATCGCGTCCCTCACCGCTTGTGTAGTGTTTTTCACCACGCCCATAATCACGTTGCTTTCGCGGTACAACAATCCTGACCCCCTGATGCTTTTCCTGATGGTGGCGGCTGTATACCTTGCTGTCCTGGGTCTGGAAAAGAAGAGCGACAAGGCGCTTTTCATGGCGGGAGTCTTACTGGGTCTAGCTTTCATGACCAAGCAATTGCAAGCGCTCCTCTGTGTTCCCGCCTTGGGGATTGCCATCCTTACTGCAGGGAAGACCAGCCTCTGGCACCGACTGCGAACCGGAACGTTAGGACTCACTGCAATGGCTATTTGTGGCCTGTCCTGGATGCTTCTCGTAGAACTGATCCCTTCTGATAGCCGCCCTTACGTTGGCGGCTCGCCAACCAACAGCGTTTTGCAGCTAACTCTCAGGTATAACGGGATAGACCGCGTTATCAGCACGCAAGAAGACCCGACAATCCAACTGATCGATGAGAAGTACCGATCAGAAGAAAGCGATATTGGATTCTTTCGCCTATTCAACGCCAACTTTGGCCAAGAAGCTTCGTGGCTTCTGATCGTCGCCCTCGCAGCCTGCTTGATCATCGCTATCCGATGGCAAGCTGTAACACGGACTCATGGTCGATTGGTCACCACAATAGTTGTAGTTGGATGGTTCCTCACTACTTACCTGCTGCTCAGTTTCATGGGTAATGGGATACACACCTACTACAGTGCAACGATGGTACCTCCGTTAGCCCTCCTTATAGGCATAACGGTTGACATACTTGTGGCGCACCGCAATAAGGCAAGTGTACGGATAACTGCGTCCATAGTCGGGATTATGGGCACAGTTTTTGCTGCGGCACTGCTAAATTTGGGGGCCGGATGGCCGGACTTTCTCATTCCAGGAATCCTCATCGCAGGATTCGCGGGGTCAGTGCTAATTGCGGTTAAGCCACCGTTCAATGTAGTAGATGGACTTGCCATCGCCCTGCTGGCTTTTGCCCTCCTTGCAGGGCCGGTCCTCATCTCTGTATTCAACGTCCTGTCACCGCACCATGGTTCAAATCTCCTCTCGGGCCCCGTGACAAAGAGCAACGTAACCATAAGCCACTTCCTGGCTGGTGCGGAGGAAGGCAAGCCAGTGTGGGCAAAGGAACTCGGCTACGGATTAGTGCCCGGTCCCAACTTGGCAGCACGTCTCGCCCAGCCTGGTCCATGCAAATGGGCGGCTGCAACGTACCCAGGCCAAACGGCAGCCCAATTTCAACTCGCTGTCCAAAAACCTATCATGTCTTTGTCTGGTTTCATGGGAGTGGATCCCTACCCGACTCTGGAACGATTCCAGAGAGAAGTAGACTCGGGAAGCATCTGCTATCTCGTGTGGCAACAAAGCCATCTCGACGTGCCGGGAAGAAGTGAATCTCTCGTACAAATATCTGATTGGGTCAGGGCAAACTTTCCATCGGAGGAAATAGATGGGTCGACAGTCTATGATCTCCGGAAAACCGAGAAAACCGTCAATTGAATCCAATTCAGCGAAAGATGCGCGAAAAACCACCGTTAGCAAGTGATGGCTATCTTGGCCGGCAGTTTCATCAACTTTCGGTGAGCCCCATCACTCGATGCGCGTTGTTGGGAGTCGCGACCTCAGCGACGGCTTGTACTGGGACACCCGATGTCGGCATAGAGGTAGGCTATAGCAGCAGAAAGCCCGCCCCGCAATGGCGGGACGGGCTTCTGCGCAAGCGGGATTAGCGCTTGGAGTACTGCTGTGCCTTGCGGGCCTTCTTTAGACCGGCCTTCTTACGCTCGATGACACGGGCGTCGCGGGACAGGTAACCGGCCTTCTTCAGGGTGGCGCGGTTGTTCTCAACGTCGATCTCGTTCAGCGAACGGGCGATGCCGAGGCGAAGGGCACCGGCCTGGCCGGAAATGCCGCCACCGTGGATGCGGGCGATGACGTCGTAGGCGCCTTCAAGATCCAGGATCTTGAAGGGCTCGTTGACGTCCTGCTGGTGCAGCTTGTTCGGGAAGTAGTTCGCCAGCTCGCGGCCGTTGATGGTCCACTTGCCGGTGCCAGGCACAACGCGGACGCGTGCAACAGCTTCCTTGCGGCGGCCAACTGCAGCGCCGGCAACGGTCAGAGCCGGGCGTTCCTTCTTGGGAGCAGCTTCAGCAGCAGAGCTCTCAGAGGTGTAGCTGGTCAGGTTTTCCTCGGCCTCAGCGGCCTCGGTGGTCAGTTCTTCGTTCTGAGCCACGATTCTCCTTGTTAAGTAAGTTGTTTGGTGGCCAGGACTACTGGGCGACCTGGGTAATTTCGAAAGTCTTGGGCTGCTGTGCGGCGTGGGGGTGCTCAGCACCGCGGTACACCTTCAGCTTGCCCAGCTGCTGTGCAGCCAGGGAGTTCTTGGGGAGCATGCCCTTGATGGCCTTCTCCACGGCGCGGACCGGGTTGGATTCCAGCAGTTCCGCGTAGTTGACGGAGGTCAGGCCGCCCGGGTAGCCGGAGTGGCGGTAAGCGCGCTTCTGGTCCAGCTTGGAACCGGTCAGGGCGACCTTCTCAGCGTTGATGATGATGACGAAGTCGCCCATGTCCATGTGGGATGCATAGGTGGCCTTGTGCTTGCCGCGCAGCAGGATTGCGGTCTGGCTTGCAAGACGGCCAAGGACAACGTCGGTGGCGTCAATGACGTGCCACTGGCGGTTGATATCGCCGGGCTTCGGGGTGTACGTACGCACGGTGTTTGCCTCGTTCTTGTTCTGGCGTTCTTGTTTAGGCGCCACACAGCGGTGGACACCTACTTTCTGCGCGCTACCGGAGCAGAGGTGAGGGCTCTATGTAACCAGTCATCCTGAAGTTCCGAATGTGACCGTCGAGTAGTTATCCTGCAACCGGATTCTCAAACGGGCACGCACCATCGGACTAGGACACGCACAACGACTACCAAGATTAGCGCGTCAGGGGGTTCAGGGTCAAAATGGGGTAGCCGGGGGACGCCAGTGCCTGCGGCTTCACGGACGCAGGGGGTCGCGGTGTTGGCAGCAGCTCTGGAGAGTTCCATGGAATGGAGCCTCCTCGTGGGAACCTTCTTCTTGGGCTGCCTCCTCGCCCCCGCCGCCGAATCCCTCATCGCGAAGCGTCTTCCACGGTTCGGCGGGTTGCCTTCCCTGCCGACACGGATAACGACGGCGGCACTCACCGGCATTCTCTGCTTCGCCTTTAGCTTGCGGTTTGGAATTGCCCCCTATCTCCCCGCATTTATCCTCCTGGCCATCCTCGGCGTGCAGCTTGCGCGGATCGATATAGCACTGCATTTGCTGCCCAATCCTCTCGTACTGCTACTACTCGTGGGCGGCATTTTCCTATTCGTGACGCCTCACCTGCTGGGCCAGCCGACCGGCAGCACACTGCGCGCGGCGCTCGGTGCCGTCATTTTGTTTGCCGGCTACCTTGTATTGGGCCTAATCTCGCCGGGAGGCATCGGGATGGGCGACGTTAAGCTGGCAGCCCCAGTTGGCCTCTATCTCGGGTACCTAGGGTGGAGCCAGTTGCTCTACGGGGGCCTGCTGGGATTCATCCTGAACGGCGTGGTTACCCTGGCAGTAGTAGGTCGAAAAGGCCGGAAAAGCACCGCAGAAGTCGCCCACGGACCTACTATGCTCGGCGCTCTGGCGGCCACGACGCTGTTCATGTCTTAGCCAATTCGGCGTTCTTTCAGCGTCAGCCTCACCTGGCAAGTAGTTCCTGACCCAAGTAGTGGGCCGAGCGCCCGCGCTACTTCCTAAGTACTCCACCCCGCCTTCGAGTACGTACTTCTTTGACGCGCCCAAAAAATCGAGTACCACTACGCATTGTTGCTGCAATCCCCCAAATGACAACCTCTTCTTAGCGAAGTCCAGCCGCTAAAAATGTTTATGGGGGCAGCTGGAAATTCGTTGAAATAAAACCAATCCATTTCACCGAATTAAGGAAAATACAATGACTTCTCTTATGGTCTCGATGATGGCATTCATTGCCGGCGTCAAGGATCGTTTCTCCTCCGAAAAGGGCGCAACCGCGACTGAATACTCGCTTCTCGTTGCCTTCATTGCACTCCTGATCATCCTGGGTGTCACTGCATTCGGAACCGCACTGAACAACTGGTTCTCCAGCCTCGGCTCCCGCGTCGGCACCTGGTAGGAGCTGCCTCGCAGGTGCGCCGCGCAATGGCATACGGAACAGGGCGGCGCACCTCGGCTGGCAGCAGACGGCTAAATCCTGCAGGGCCAGCAAATCGATCGCTTGGGGTGATCAGCTGTTCGTGACCGCGACGGCACCTCTACTGACAAAAGGGAAATGAAAATGACTTCTTTCATGGTCTCAATGCTTGCCTACGTAGCCGGCGTTAAAGATCGCTTCACATCCGAAAAGGGCGCAACCGCAACCGAGTATTCACTCCTCGTTGCCTTTATCGCCCTCCTCATTATTCTCGGCGTCACCGCCTTCGGAACCGCGCTGAACAACTGGTTCTCCAGCCTCGGCTCCACCGTCGGAACCTGGTAACCCAACCAACTCCGAATGTGCCGTGCTAACTCTGCACGGCACATTCGGTTTCCAACCATCCTCGGGGGATCCGTTGAAGAAGACCCGCAAAGAAAGCACGGAACACAAGAGCCGTGGCGCCATAGCTGTGGAGTTCGCACTAGTTGCTCCCGTGTTGCTGGCACTCGTCATCGGCATCGTCGAATTCGCCAACGCGTACAACGCTCAAATTTCGGTAACCCAGGCAGCCCGCGAAGCGGCCAGGACCATGGCAGTGAAAAACAGCCAGACGGACGCTAAAGCAGCGGCCGTTGCTGGCGCTCCTGGTGTCAACTCGGGCGCATTCAGCTATTCCTTCAGCCCTGCAGCCTGCACGCCCAACGCTACTGCTCAGGTAACAGTGACCTACCCGGCAGCAACTCTGACTGGGCTTTTTGGCAGTTCTGTAACTCTCACTGGAGTAGGAGCAATGCGATGCAACGGCTAGGAAAGGCCAAAGACCGTGAGCGGGGAGCTGCCGGAGTCCTGGTTGCCGTCATGATGGTCGTACTGATCGGTGCCGGCGCCTTGGCGGTGGACACGGGCCAAATCTATGCCGAGCGAGCCCAACTCCAAAACGCAGCAGACGCAGGAGCACTGGCGGGCGCCGACCTCTGCTCCGTCACTGGAGGTTGCACGCAAGCCCAGGCGGACGCTGTTGCGGCTGCCCTAGCCAACAGCAACTCCAATGACAACAGCTCCACCGTCCAATCGGTGGATCTGTCTGTCCCTGGGGAGGTGTCCGTTACAACGTCCACAAAGAACGGGACTACCAACGCCGGCTTCCTGAGCAAGATGTTTGCGAGTGCACTCAACGCCCCTGCCGTCACGGTGGGTGCTACAGCCACCGCCAAATGGCTCTACCCGACCAAAGGCGTCACGGTCCTCCCGCTGACGTTCGCGCCATGCGAATTCAAGGATGACGGGCTGCCACACAAGATCCTCACCCAGGGTGGAGGCGGCGGGGCCACGGACTGCAACGGGCTCAATCCGTCCAACCAGATCATTCCCGGCGGGTTCGCCTGGCTCGATCCCGATGGGACAAGTGGCTGCAAAGTTACAGCTGAGGTCGGGGAATGGAGTGCGACCAGCGCCGGCGCTGCAGTACCCAACGGTTGCATCGATCTCTTCAATCCATCCGTAAACCCTTCCTTGGCGAATTCGACCGTGGCGTTGCCCGTCTACAAGTACACCTGCGCCGGTATGCCGGCGGCGCAGTTCGGCAGCTGCCTTGGAAGCTCTGTCCAGTACTTCATTGAGAAATGGGCGGGCTTCAAGATCCAGGCCTGGAACTTGGGTGGTCAGGCCAAGTACGACCCAACCAACGTTTTTGGCGGCAGCGAAAAAGGCTTGTACGGAACGTTCGTCGGATACTCCGCAGATCCCAGCCTCTTCACCGGAGGCACAACCACTCCCACGGGCAACGTTGTTGTCCTCGGGCTGATCAAGTAAGCATCATCAAAGGGGAAAACAGTGAAAGCACGCCTACTGGGAGGCATAGCCGCGCTAGTTATCGCGATAACCGGCACAGTCCTTCTGATCACTTACGTACAAAGCGCCGACGCCCGTGCGATGGCCGGAACCGAAACTACGGAAGTCTTCGTGGTTCAGACAGCCATCGCAGCGGGAACTCCAGCCAGTGAGATCGGAGGAGCAGTCGCCAAGAAACCGCTACCGAAGTCGGCAGTCACGGGCGACAGCGTCACTGAACTCAGTGAGCTGGGAAATAAGGTAACAGCCGTATCCCTGGTCCCCGGCGAACAGCTCCTGGCCAGCAGGTTGGTGGAACCGGAATCTTTCCTTGGCCCCTCGCGCGTGCCCGTTCCCGATGGGATGCAGGAGATCTCGCTCAAGCTGCCGATCGAACGAGTTGTGGGTGGAAAGGTTACGGCCGGCGATACCGTGGGCGTCTTCATTTCGCTTACCGAAAGCACAGGATCGGGCGAAAACGCCACCCAGTCCGCGGGCACGCAACTCACCTTCCACAAAGTTCTTGTCACCGCCGCCCAGTTCAGCAACGGCAGCCCAGCACAACCTGATGCCGCCCAGGAAGGTGAGTCCGACGGCGCCCTCGCATCTGGCGAGAACCAGAGCGACGGCACGTACCTCATCACCGTAGCCCGCAACTCTGTTGATGCGGAGCGCCTGGTATACGCTGCCGAGTTCGGCAAAATCTACCTTTCCAAGGAGCCCAGCGAAGCAACGGAAGGTAACACCGGCGTGGTGGACAAGACGAAGGTATTCCGATGAGTCGCTTCATATTGATCACCCCAAGCACGGATTTCGAACGTCGGGTACGGATGGCAGTCGCCGGGATGCCCGGATCACTCCAGTTCTTCCAAGCCGATTACCTTCCACAAGGGCCTGAAGAAGTCCTAAAGCAGCTTCTTGGTGAACCACCGGAGGTCTTTATCCTCGGCCCGGGTCTGCCGGCAGAAGAAGCCCTGAAGTTTGCGGCGGTCATGGATCTCCAGTATCCCGAAATCAGCATGATCCTGGTTGCCGGTGAAACCTCGGATGTCGCCGTTCAGGCTATGCGCGCCGGCATCCGGGATCTCCTCGATCCTGCCGCGGAAGTCGACCACATCCGCATCATCGTGGAACGTGCCAGTTTGGCCTCCGCCGGCCGCCGACGGGGGCTTGCCCCCAGCAGCTCAGAGCATCACGAGCACGCCGCAGGTGGCCGCATCATCGCTGTAATTTCTCCTAAGGGAGGGGTCGGCAAGACCACGGTGGCAACCAACATCGCCGTAGGCCTTGGCAAGATCGCCCCAATGGGCGTGGTCATTGTGGACCTGGACCTGCAGTTTGGTGACGTGGCCAGCGGATTGATGCTGGAGCCGGAGCACACCATCACAGACGCTGTCGTCGGGGCAGCGAGCCAGGACTCCATGGTTTTGAAGACATACCTCACCGTGCATCCGGGCGGTATTTACGCCTTGTGCGCGCCAAAGAATCCTGTCGAAATGGACAGGATCAGCGGGGAGAATGTCAGCCATCTGCTGTCCCAGCTGCGCCAGGAGTTCCAGTACGTGGTTGTTGACACCGCGCCGGGGCTTGGTGAGCACGTCCTGGCGACGCTCGACATGGCATCCGACGCTGTCTGGATTTGCGGTATGGACGTTCCAAGCATCCGCGGCCTCCGCACCGGCAACCAGATCCTCGCGGAACTGAACCTTTTACCCGAACGCAGGCATGTAGTCCTCAACATGGCCGACCGCCGCAGTGGGTTGACACTTCAGGATGTCGAAGCCACGATCGGCGCGCCCATTGATGTAGTACTCCCCCGATCGCGAACACTGCCCTTCTCCACAAACAAGGGTGTGCCGCTTCTCCAGGACGGAGCCCGGGATCCAGCTGCCAAAGGGCTACGGCAGTTGGTTGAGCGGTTCAAACCCAATTGGGAAGACAGACCACACAAGAAGTTGCACAGAAGGGCGGTTGTCCAGTGAACCTCTCACGCAGGCTTGAAAAGGCACGCGGCATCGAGTCGTCAGTGCCGGCGGCATCAGACAACCAGCATGAATCCTTCCTGTCCCAGGTTGTACCCCTTGAACCCGTCACCTTGGGACGTATCCACGAGGCAAAGGCGGCCGAACCGGCTGAGGTGGTCGAGCTTGCCCCAACGGCAGCCGTCGCCAGCGGTGCGCTGGGTGCCCTGAAAGAGCGGGCGAGCCAAGCACTTTACGAACGGCTGGGAGCACGCATCACTGACTCCTCACTCGAGGAATCCGAGCTCCATCAGTACGTCAAAGACGAACTGAAGGCGGTCGTCGATGAGGAACAGGTACCACTCACCTCCAGTGAGCGGCAGCGGCTCATCCGGGAAATCATCGACGACGTCCTTGGGCACGGACCCATCCAGCGCTTTCTCGATGATCCGTCAATTACTGAGGTCATGGTGAACCGCTTCGATCAGGTCTACATCGAGAGGGCGGGCAAACTAACGCTGACGGACACGAAGTTCGCGTCGGACGAGGCGTTGCGGCGCGTTATCGAACGCATCGTCTCGAAGGTCGGCCGCCGTATTGACGAGTCGTCCCCGCTCGTGGATGCGCGCTTGGCCGACGGGTCCCGTGTGAACGCCATCATCCCGCCGCTTGCAGTGAACGGCCCTGCGCTTACGATCCGCAAATTCGGAGGTGATGCTCTCACGGTCGATAAGTTGATCTCGTTCGGCAGCCTGTCTCCCGAGATGGCAGAACTTCTCCAGGCGTGCGTTCTTGCCCGGATGAACATCATTGTTTCCGGCGGTACGGGCACCGGTAAAACCACACTGCTCAACGCACTTTCGTCGTTCATTCCTGCAGCCGACCGAATCGTCACAATCGAGGACGCCGTAGAGCTCCAACTTCAACAGGACCACGTTGTGAGGCTCGAAAGCCGTCCTGCCAACATCGAGGGCAAGGGGGAGGTGGCCATCCGCGACCTCGTTCGAAATTCACTTCGCATGCGTCCCGATCGCATTGTGGTCGGCGAAGTCCGTGGCGGGGAATGTCTGGACATGCTCCAGGCAATGAACACGGGTCATGACGGTTCCCTTTCCACTGTTCACGCTAACTCCCCGCGAGACGCGATAGCACGCCTTGAGACTCTGGTGTTGATGGCTGGCATGGACCTACCGCTGCGTGCAGTCAGGGAACAAGTGGCATCAGCCGTAAACCTCATTGTTCATATTTCCCGGCTTCGGGACGGCACCCGCCGCGTTACGCACATAACCGAAGTGCAGGGTATGGAGGGCGATATTGTGACTCTCCAGGACGCCTTCGTCTTCGACTACGCAGCGGGCGTTGACGCCAACGGTAGGTTTCTGGGCAAGCCCATCCCGACGGGCGTTCGCCCCCGCTTCACGGACCGCTTCGCGGAGCTTGGCATTCGCATCTCTCCCCACGTTTTTGGGGCAGATCCGGTCCGAGGCAGGTAGAAATGGGCAACGACACTCCAGTTGTCCTCTTCATGGGCGGGCTGTTCCTGGTCTACATATCGCTGGCACTGTTCTTTGTCTTTGTCTGGAAGGGCAATTCAGGCGTTCCACTGTCCCGACGGCGACCAGACAGTGTCCAGCATTCGTCAGGCCTCACCCGCCTCACCAACCAGGCCGTAGGCGCCCTGAACCGCAGCCTGAAAAAGCGCCCCACCGGCATCTTCAACCGGGAGAAACTCGAACAAGCCGGCCTTAACAAGGAACCCGGTGATTACCTTCTGATGGCCGGTGCGATCACCCTCGTGGCAGGGGTGATGGGCTTCTTCCTCGGCGGACTCGGCATCAGCATTCTCTGCCTCATCCTGGCCCCCTTCCTTCTGTATCTCGTGCTGAACTTCCTTATCGCGCGCCGGAGAAAAGCCTTTGACGCGCAGGTGCCCGACACACTCCAGATGTTTTCCGGCGGTCTCCGCGCGGGACACAGCCTCCTCCGGGCCATTGATGCTGCAGCACAGGAAAATGACGGGCCGATGGCAGAGGAGCTCAGCAGGATCGTCAACGAGACCCGGATTGGACGGGACCTCGGTGAGTCGATGGCTGACGTCTCACGAAGGACGGCAAGCGAGGACTTCTACTGGATCGCACAAGCTATCGAAATCCACCGCGAAGTCGGCGGTGACCTTGCAGAGGTCCTGGATCACGTCGGCGAAACCATTCGGGATCGGAACCAGGTAAAGGGACAGGTAAGGGCGCTGAGCGCAGAGGGCCGAATCTCGGCTTTGGTTCTCATGGCACTCCCCATCCTGATGTTCATAGGTCTGGTTACCTTCAATCCCACATATGCGCGGGTCTTCACCACGACCTTTATCGGGTTCGTTATGTTGGCCGCAGCGATTGCCCTTCTATCCGTCGGCGGTCTCTGGCTCAGCCGTATCATCAAGCCGAAATACTAGGGGGCAGACGACATGCAACCCATCGCATTAGCAGCCATTCTGGCCATTATCGTTCCCATCTCCGGCATGGTCTGGCTCTCCTTTACGGGGGACCGTGCAGGCCTACGACGCATCAAAGCAAATCTTGGTGGCCGGCCAAGCCAAGCCGTGCAGTCGCTAAACGTCACACAGCAACTGTCGGATTTGTCCAAGCGCGTGATGCCACGCGGCTACGAGGCATGGCTCGACAAACAGTTGGCGGGGGCAGGCAGGCCCAAGCAGTGGCCTCTAGCTCGGATCATCATGGTGAAACCGATGCTCGCATTCGGCGGGGCACTGCTGGGACTGCTGGTCTTCATGGGCGCACCGTCAGCCGGCAGGTTCCTGCTTGCGCTCCTCATCGTCGCACTGGCCTATTTCATTCCCGATCTGCTCCTCCGCAACTTTGCGCAGAAGCGTAGGGAAGCGATCCGGCTGGAACTCCCAAATGCCTTGGACCAGATGCTCATCTCAGTGCAGGCCGGCCTTGGTTTTGAAACCGCCATGGGACGTGCTGGTGAAAACGGCCGCGGTCCCCTGGCTGATGAACTGATCCGCACTCTGCAAGACATTCAGGTCGGCCGCTCGCGCAAGGAAGCCTACCTGGCACTTTCGGAACGAGTGGATGTTCCTGCTGTTCGTACCTTTGTGCGGGCGGTGGTTCAGGCCGACACGTACGGAATCGCGATCGCGGGTGTTCTTAAGACACAAGCCAAGGACATGCGCATCAAGCGCCGGCAACTCGCGGAGGAGCATGCAATGAAGATGCCTGTCAAGATGCTTTTTCCGCTTATCTTCTTCATCCTCCCGACTCTCTTCATCGTCCTGCTGGGCCCTGCTGTCCTGCAGATCATGTCGGTGTTCTCCTAGGTGAAGTCATGCTGAATCGCACCGATCTGAACTTCGGAATCGCTCATGTGCTTAGGTCCTTCACAAGGAATGAGCGCGGAGCGACAGCAACGGAATATGGGATGCTGGTCGGGTTCCTGGCCCTCGCCATGGTGCTTGGAGTAACTGCTTTCGGCCAGGCGCTCAACACCCATTACCAAGGGCTGGCAACGGCAATCGGCACAGCCCTGGGAGTCCCATAGCTCTCCTCGCTTGCGGCGTACCGCGCCATCCGGCGCCCATAGACCGGACCCCCTCGGCACCCAGAACCGAGGGGGTCCGTTTGTGTGCCCTCCCCGGCCCAACCCCAGCGTTTGCGCAGTAAAAGCCACGCATAAACGCAGGAAAAAACCATGTACGAAAGCCTTTGCGCAGGATGTCCCAAGATCCGGATTTAGTGACATTTTCCGTTGCTAACTTCGTATCAGTGCTGGTGCAGGACCAGCCATCCGTCTCGCTCAGGAGTCACAAAATGCTTTCTCTCTACACCAACCTCATGATCCGTCTTCGCCGCGACGAAAAGGGTGCCACCGCCGTCGAATACGGCATCATGGTCGCACTCATCGCTGTTGTCATCATCATTGCCGTCTCCCTCCTCGGCAACAACCTGAGCAGCATGTTCAATAACGTAGCTGGCAAGGTTCCGGTGCCCACGACTGCTGCAACCACCGCGCCGTAATACCGCACCCCACCCCAAGTCCGGTTCCGGCCCCCCATATCGGAACCGTCCCCCAACAAGGGCCAGCAAGAACAAAATCAAGAGGAGGTGCAGCAGGTGCGGAACGATTCGGAGCGCGGAGCAGCCGCCGTCGAATTCGCCATCCTGTTGCCCCTCCTCTTGATGCTGGTCCTGGGAATCATCGAATTCGGCCGCGCCTACAACGCCCAGATCACCCTCACCAATGCAGCCCGCGACGGTGTCCGCGTAATGGCCATCGCCAACGATCCCACCGGTGCCAGGGCGGCGGCCAGGAACGCGGCCTCGTCCGTCAGCAGCACCATCCCCGATTCAGACATCACCCTCAGCACCACCGCCTGCAGCACGGGCAACCAGGTGACGCTGACCATCAAGTACAACCTGTCCACGATCACCGGCATCGCCGGCCCTTTCCCGATGACCGGCAAAGGAGTCATGCTGTGCGGCGGCTGACCGGAAACAAGGAGCAGGGTGCGGTGTCCGTCATCGTCGCCATCCTCCTGGTGACCCTCCTCGGCTTCGCGGCCATCGCCGTCGACGTCGGGGTCATCTACTCCGAACGCGCGCAGCTGCAGAGCGGCGCGGACGCCTCCGCCATCGCCCTCGCACAGAAATGCGCGAAGGACGCCACGGACGAGCAATGTTCGACGACGGCGACGCTCGCCGGGAGCCTCGCCAACCAGAACGCCCTGGACGGCATGAGCAAGGTGTACAGCATCCAGCTCGACAAAACCGCCAGAACCGTCGCCGTCACCACCAGCGCGAAAGAAACAGGCGGCAAAGACAACTCTGTCTCCCTCTTCTTCGCCAACGCCCTCGGCATCCCCAGTAAGGAAGTCGGCGCCAGGTCATCCGCCGCGTGGGGCAGTCCCAAAGCCGGCCGCACCGCGTTTCCCCTGGCGTTCTCCATCTGCCAGGTCAAGGACAACATTGGCGGCGCGCTCCAGCTCCTCCAGGAACATGGCAAGAACCAGAACGCCGACTGCAACTACGGCCCGTCCGGCGCCGCGGTCCAGGGCGGCTTCGGCTGGCTGGTCCAGGACACCGGCAAGTGCGGCGGCACCATCGACCTCGCCGTCAGCGAAGGTGGCAGCGACCCAGGCAACAACGCCCCGGGCAACTGCTCCGACACACTGACCAAGTGGGCCACCGACATCAATGCCGGGCGGAAGGTCACCGTCCTCCTCCCCGTCTTCAACAAAGTCACGGGAACCGGCGCCGGCGCCATCTACGGCCTGGTGTCCTTCGCCGCCTTCGACGTCACCGGCTGGAAGTTCAGCGGCGGCACGGGCCTCCCCTACGAGTTCCGCAGCGAAAAAAGCACGACGACGGGCGTCACCACCGCCACCGAATGCAAGGGTGAGTGCCGCGGAGTCATCGGCAAATTCGTCAAATACGTTTCCCTCGCCGACGGCTACACCCTCGGCCCGGTGGACCAGTACGGCGCCACCATCGCCCGCCTCACCCTCTAACGAACCCCTCGGAGTACACCAGTGAAGTCTCGCCTGCTCGCCGGAACGGCCGCCGTCGCCCTGGCGCTCGTGGGAGCGATCCTCATCATCGTCTACGCCAACGGCGCGGACCAGCGGGCCCTCGCCTCAACAGAACCGAGGGAAGTCCTGGTGGTCAAGGAAGCCGTCCCCGCCGGCACCCCGGTCAATGACATGGCCGCCAAGTTGACCGTCGAAACAGTCCCCTCCGCCGGCGTCTCCGCCTCCGCCCTCAGCACCTTGGACAACAAGGCCGGCACGGTCGCCGCGGTCGACCTCGTTCCGGGCGAGCAGCTCCTCGCCGAGCGCCTCGTCGCGCCGGAAGACGTGAAGAAGCAGGGCGGAGTGGAAGTTCCCGCCGGCCTCCAGGAGGTCTCCTTCCAGCTGGAGCCCCAGCGCGTGGCCGGCGGCCGGATCAACGTGGGCGACCACGTGGGCATCGCCCTGAACTTCGAAAACGGGGCGTACAAGGCAAAGCTGGAGGACGCCACCACCCAGCTCACCCTCCGCAAGGTCCTGGTCACCGCCGTCCAGCGCGCGCCGGGGGCTGCGAGCGCCGAGAAAGCCGAAGACGGCACCAACCCGCAGGACACCACCCTCCCCGAGGGCTCACTCATGCTCACCGTTGCCGTCAGCGACGTGGACGCCAGCAAGATCATCTTCACCTCAATCAACGGCAGCCTCTGGCTCACCAAGGAACCCCTGGACGCCCAGGACAACGGACCCCGGACCGAACGCAAGGAAGGAGTGTACAAGTGAGCCGCTTCGTCCTCCTCTCCCCCAACGGCGAGTTCGACCAGAAGCTGCGCGCCGCCGTCGCCAACGGCCTCCGTGGAAGTGTCCAGACCATCGCCTCGGACATCCTCCCGGCCGGCCCGGCCGAACTGTTCGCCCTCCTCAACCAGGAGCAGCCCGAGGTCCTCATCATCGGCCCGGACGTCCCCTACGAAGAGGCCCTGCGGTTCGCCAAGGTCTTCGACGTCCAGCTCCCCGGCCTCAGCCTGGTCCTGGTCAGCGATGTGCAGCCGGAGTTCCTGCTGCACGCCATGCGCGCCGGCATCCGGGACATCCTCAGCCCGCAGGCGGACGCCGCGGAAATCCGGGTCCTGCTCGAACGCGCCTGCCAGTCCTTCGCCACCCGCCACCGCAGTCCGGAAACGCAGCAAGCAGAAAACGGCGGCAAGGGCCTGGTCATCGGCGTCTTCTCCCCCAAGGGCGGCGTCGGCAAAACCACCCTGGCCACGAACATCGCCATCGGCCTGGGCCAGGTCGCCCCCATGAGCGTGGTGATCGTGGACCTGGACCTGCAGTTCGGCGACGTCGCCTCCGGCCTCTACCTCAACCCGGAGCACACCGTCACCGACGCCGTCACCCCGGCCGCAGCCCAGGACTCCCTGGTCCTCAAAGCCTTCCTGACCGTCCACCCGGCCGGCATCTACGCGCTCTGCGCCCCGCCCAACCCAGTGGACGCGGACCACATCACCCCGCAGCAGGTCACCCGCCTGCTCGAACAGCTGGCCCAGGAATTCCAGTACGTGGTCCTCGACACCGCTCCCGGCATGCCCGAAATCGGCCTCGCCGCCATGGAACAGTGCACCGACGTGGTGTGGGTCAGCGCCATGGATGTTCCAAGCCTCCGTGGCCTCCGTTCCGGCCTGGACGTCCTCCGCCAGCTTGAGATCATGCCGGAATCCCGGCACGTGGTCCTCAACATGGCCGACGCCAAAGCCGGCCTCACCGTCCAGGACGTGGAATCCACCATCGGCGCACCCGTGGACGTCAGCGTTCCCCGCTCCCGCGCCATCGCCCTGTCCACCAACCGCGGCATCCCCGTCCTCCAGGAATCCCGGAAGGATCCCGCGGTGAAAAGCCTCCGCCACCTTGTTGAACGCTTCAACCCGGCATGGCGGACCCAGACCCAGCGGAAGCTTCACCGAAGGGTGGTCATCTGATGAAACTCTCCGAACGGATCAGCGCGGCCCAGGAACGCAGCCAGCCGGCCGGCACCGGCACGGCCCTGCTGGAACGGCCCGCCACCGCTGCGCCTTCCCCAAGCACGACGGCGGACGGGCACCTTTCCGGGCCGCCCGCCGTCGTGCCTCCAGCGCACGACGCCGGCGCACAGCAGGTGCCCCACGCACCCAAGGTGGACGTCTTCGCAGCCATGAAGCTGCGGGCGGCGAACGCCCTGTTCGAGAAGATGGGCGCCCGCTTCAACGACGCGGCCGTCACCGAACAGGAGCTCCGCAGCACCGCCAAGGAAGAGCTGTCCCGCATCATCGACGCCGAGCAGGTGCCGCTGACCGCGGACGAACGCGTCCGCCTGGTCCGCGATGTCGCCGACGACGTCCTGGGCTACGGCCCGCTCCAGCGGCTGCTGGACGATCCGGCCGTCACCGAAATCATGGTGAACCGGATGGACCAGATCTACGTGGAGCGCAAAGGCAAACTGACGCTCAGCGAATCCCGGTTCAGCTCGGAGGAACACCTGCGCAAGGTCATCGAGCGGATTGTCTCCAAGGTGGGCCGCCGCATTGACGAGTCCTCCCCGCTGGTGGATGCCCGCCTCGAGGACGGTTCCCGCGTGAACGCCGTCATCCCGCCGCTGGCAGTGGGCGGGTCCTCGCTGACCATCCGTAAATTCAGCAAGACCCCACTGACCGTCAGGAACCTGATCGACTTCGGCACCCTGACCCCGGAGATGGCCGAGCTGCTCAACGCGTGCGTGAAAGCCAAGCTCAACATCATCGTTTCCGGCGGTACCGGTACCGGCAAGACCACGCTGCTGAACGTGCTGTCCTCCTTCCTCCCCTCCGACGAGCGGATCGTCACCATCGAGGACGCCGTGGAACTGCAGATCCAGCAGCAGCACGTGGTCCGGCTGGAAAGCCGTCCCCCGAACACGGAGGGCAAGGGCGAGGTGACCATCCGCGAGCTGCTCCGGAACTCGCTGCGTATGCGTCCGGACCGGATTGTGGTGGGCGAGGTCCGTGGCGGTGAGTCGCTGGACATGCTCCAGGCCATGAACACCGGCCACGACGGGTCGCTGTCCACCGTGCACTCCAACTCGCCCCGCGACGCCGTAGCCCGCCTCGAAACGCTGGTCCTCATGGCCGGCATGGACCTGCCGCTGCGCGCCATCCGTGAACAGATCGCTTCCGCCGTGAACCTGATCGTGCAGATTTCCCGCCTCCGTGACGGGTCCCGCCGCATCACCCACGTCACCGAAGTCCAGGGCATGGAAGGCGACATCGTCACCCTCCAGGACGCCTTCGTTTTCGATTACTCCGCCGGCGTTGACGCGCAGGGCAAGTTCCTCGGAAAGCCCGTCGCCACCGGCATCCGGCCCCGCTTCATCGACCGCTTCGAGGACCTGGGCATCCATGTCTCACCCGCCGTTTTCGCCACCCCGCAAAACCCGACCGGAAGAACGTCGTGATTCTCGCTGCCGGAGCCGTCATCATGCTCACTGCCGTCTGCCTCCTCGGCGTCGCCGTGATCCTGCCGGGAGCCCCCGCCGTGCCGTTGGACCGCCGTCGTCCGTTTGAAACTGAGCCGGCGTCGTCCCTGGCGCGCTTCGCGTCCTCTGCCGTGCGTTCCTTCGAACGCGTCCTGGCCGGGCGGAGCGTCACGCTGTTCTCCCAGGCGCAGCTTGAGAACGCCGGGCTCCGGCTGAGCCAGGCGGAGTTCTTCCTGCTGGTCGGCATCGGCGCAGGGGTGGGCATGCTGGTGGGCACCGTGACGGTCAACCCGCTGGTGGGGCTGCTCCTTGCCCTGCTGGCCCCGTTCGCCGGCAAGCTTGTCCTCGGGTTCCTCGCCGGGAAGCGCCGGGCAGCCTTCGACGGGCAGCTGGGCGACACCCTGCAGCTCCTCTCCGGCGGCCTCCGCGCCGGCCACAGCATCCTGCGCGCCATCGACGCCGCAGCATCGGAATCGCAGGCACCCACGTCCGAGGAGATGCGCCGGGTGATCACCGAAACCAGCCTGGGCCGCGACCTGCTGGCGGCCCTCAACGACACCGCGGACCGGACGAAGAACGAGGACTTCGTCTGGATTTCCCAGGCCATCCAGATCAACCGCGAAGTGGGCGGCAACCTGGCCGACGTGCTGGACCAGGTCAACGAGACCATCCGCGAGCGCGCGGAGATCAAGGGCCACATCAAGGCACTGGCGGCCGAAGGCAAGTTCTCCGCCTACATCCTGATCGCCATGCCGTTCGGCATCGTGGCCATGCTGCTGGCCGTGAGCCCCAACTACATGAACTCCATGTTCACCCATCCGCTGGGCTGGGCCATGATCGGCGCCTCGTTTGTGCTCATGACCATCGGCGCACTGTGGATGCGCAAGATTATCGACCTGAAGTTCTGAGGAACCCGTGAACCTGATCATCCTCGCCGCCGTCGTGCTGGTATGTGTTCCGGTGGCCGGGCTCGCCTGGTCCGCCCTGACCGTGGACCGGCAGGGCCGGCTGGCCGTCAACGAACTCCTGGCCCGCGGAGCCGCTCCCGTCGCCATCGCTGCCGAAACCAGGCCCGGCCTGCTGGAGGCCGTTGGCCGGCGCCTCACTCCCCCTGCCTACGTTGCGTTCCTGGACCGGCTGCTGGCCCTTGCCGGCAGGCCGGTGTCGATGCCGCTGGGCAAGGTGCTGGGATCCAAGCTCGCCATCGGCCTGGCCGGTATCGGCATTGGGGTCTACCTCACCGCCATTGGCAGCACGCCGCTGATGAAACTGGCCGGGCTGTTCGTCCTGTTCCTGGGCTACTTCATCCCGGACCTCCTGCTCTACAGCAAAGGACTGGAACGGCAAAAGGTCATCCAGCTGGAACTGGCCAACACCCTGGACCAGATGCTCATCTCGGTGGAGGCCGGGCTCGGCTTTGAAGGTGCCATGGCCCGTGCCGGGGACAACGGCAAGGGTCCGCTCGCCGAGGAGCTGGTGCGGACGCTGCAGGACATGCAGGTGGGCCGCAGCCGCCGCGAGTCCTACCTCGCCCTGGCCGAGCGGACCAACATTCCGGAGCTGCGCAGCTTCGTGCAGGCCGTGGTGCAGGCGGACACCTACGGCATCGCCATCAGCCGGGTGCTGCGGGTGCAGGCCAAGGTCATGCGGGTCAAGCGCCGCCAGCGGGCCGAGGAAAAGGCCATGAAGCTTCCGGTGATGATCCTTTTTCCGCTCCTCTTCTTCATTTTCCCGGTCCTCTTCATCGCAATTCTGGGCCCGGCGGTGGTTAACACCGTGATGACGTTCAGCGGCCAATAGGACCGACGGCAGCAGCCAAAGGATGGGTCAAGGTTTACACAGGATCACCCGAAATAGGACCATAAAAGAATTCCAGGAAGTAGCCTTGAACAATGCACAGTCAAGATTCCGGCTCCAGCATCGAGGGCCCAGCTGCGGGCCTCGCCCGCGCCGGAATCACCGCCCCTGCACAGCAATCTCCAGCCCAGCACTCCCACGCACAGGAAGCGGCCGGTCTCTTGCCGCTCGTTGACGGCGCCGTCCTCCAGGAGCTGGAGGAAGAGCTGGCCGGCACCGGCCTCGCCCAGCGCTTTGCACGTGACTATACGGCCATGTGGGACCAGCGGTACTCGCGCCTTGCAGCGGCCGTGCACCAGCAGGACAGCGACTCCGCCCTGGACGCAGCCATCAGCCTGAAGATCAGTTCCGCCATGGTGGGCGGGCTGCGCCTGGCCAGGCTGGCGGAACTGCTTGAAGCACTGATCCGGCAGGGCGAGTTCGGTCAGGGCCAGGTGCTGATGGAGCGGGTTGCCGCCGACGGCGGCCTGACCATCTCCGAGCTCCAGAGCACCTACATCCTGGAAACAGACTAGGACTTCGCCGCCGGCCTCGCGGGGGCGAGCCGGTACCCGACGCCGCGGACTGTTTGCAACCAGCGCGGCGACAACTGGTCCTCCTTGAGCTTCCGCCGCAGGTTCCCGATGTGGACCTCGACGGCGCGCTCGTCCGCTTCGCTGATGTACGTGTCCTCGTCATAAAACTCGCCGCGTACGGCCCTCACGAGGTCCGCCCGGGTGCACACCGCTCCCCCGCCCTTCAGCAGGACATGGAGCAGGTCGAACTCGCTGCGGGTCAGCGCCAGCGGTTCCCCCAACATCTCCACGGTACGGGTGCGGTGGTTGAGGACCAGCCCGTTGTGCCGCAGGACGCCGGACTCCTGCTGGGCGGCGGCGGGAGCCGTTGATGCCATGCCCGGGGATGCTGCCGGCCTCTGGCCGTTGGCTTCGTGCCGGGGCCGGCGCATCATGGCCGCCACCCGTGCCCGCAGTTCCCGCGGCCGGAAGGGCTTGGCGATGTAGTCGTCAGCTCCAGCATTCAGGGCGGACAGCAGGTCCGGCTCCTCCGTCCGGCCCGTCAGCATCACCACGTAGGCATTGCTGAAATGGCGGATTCTCCGCAGGACCTCCAGCCCGTCGATATCGGGCAGGCCGATGTCCAGCGTCACCACGTTGGCCTGCTTGTTGCGGACCACTTCTACCCCGGCCCGTCCGTCGGCGGCCGTGTGCACCTCGAAGCCGGCCTGGCTCAGAACCCCTTCAAGGAGGTTCCGAACGTCGGCGTCGTCTTCGATGACCACTGCCACACCAAGTTCGTCGTCCATTACAACCCCTGCGCCAGGCGGAACACGGCCCCCCATTGGCCCAGCGCCAATGCCGTATCCGCTCCAACTCTTTATACGCTACAAGTAAGCCGGGCTGATCACATCTGTTTCTGCATTGATTTCCGAAAGTCAATTATCATGACAACACATGTGCATTATTTGGCTGGGAAAGGATGTGCATGACGGTGACCTGCAGGAATTCTGCTGCCCATAAACCTATTACCCCGAACGCGATGGCTACCGGGAGCGCGCCGTACGGCCCGATGGGCTTCCATGGCTGAACCCCTGTTCCGGCGCGGTCCGCTGCGCTTCTTCCGGGAATTGGGGACCCGGTGGCAGGTGGCCCTGTGCCAACTGCCGCTCACACAGGTGGTGGCTGTCCTGGCTGTGGCCACCCCTTTCGCCTGGCCAACGCTGCTGCACAATGGCTTCTACGCCGCCGGCCTGGTAATGCATGCCGTTTTGTTTGCGGCGTGTCTCATGGTGCCGTGGGAACGGCTACCGCACCGGCCATACCTGCTGATTCCGGTCCTGGATTTCGTGGCCATCGGCCTGCTCCGCAACGGCGCCGCACCGCTGCTTCCCGGGCTCGCTGTGCTGGTGGTGTTCCCGGTGATCTGGCTCTCGGCGTCCGGGATGCTCGCCCGCAGCAGCCTGGTCCTCAGCTTTGCCGGGACCATGTGCATCATGCTGCCACCGGTCATCGCCCGGTTCCCCCAGCTCGCCGCAGCGGACGTCACCACGGTCTTCCTGTTTCCCCTTATGATGCTCGCGGTCTCCCTGGCCATCCGCTTCGCGAGCATGAACCTCCGCCTGCAGCAGAAGGAACTGGCGGACAAAGACCGCGAACTTCGGCGCCTGCTCGCCCAAAGCCGGGAGCGGGAGAAGCTGCTCGAAACCGTCCTTGACGCCACCGACGTCGGGATTGCCGCCGTAGACAAGACCGGGCGCTTCCTCGTCTCCAACCTCCAGCAGCGGAACTTCCGCCGGGCCACCCGGGCGGACGACGCGGCCCCGGGACAGGGGCACCAGCTGATCTTCGGGCAGGATAGGCGGACTCTGCTCCCGCCGGAGAAACGGCCCATCAGCCGCGCCATGGCCGGTGAGTCCTTCGCGGACTACCTCGTGTGGGCCGGCGAGGGGTCGGAGCAACGCGCAGTGTCGACGGCGGCCCGGCCCTTGGTTGCCGAGGACGGCACGCTCACCGGCGCGGTGGTCGTGTACAGCGATGTCACCGGCTGGGTGGAGGCGCTTGCGGCGAACCAGGAACTGGTTTCCAACGTCTCGCACGAGTTCAAGACGCCCCTGAACTCGATCATCGGCAACGTGGACCTGGTGCTCGACGATGACGCCGGTCTGCCGCCGCAGGTCGTCCGCCGGCTGGAGGTGGTGCAGCGCAACGCGGAGCGGATGCTGGCCCTGGTCTCGGACCTGACGGCCTCGGCATCAACGGCACTGAACGTCCACCCGAAGCGGACGGACCTGGCAAGCCTGGTGGAGACGAGTGTGGGCTCGGCGCAGGCACAGGCTGAACAGGCACATATCGAACTCACCGCCGACGTCCCTTCCCCCCTGTGGGCGTACGCAGATCCGATCCGCATCGGGCAGGCCCTGGACAACCTCGTCTCCAACGCCATCAAATACTCTCCCGACGGCGGCAAGGTCAGCATCAAGGCGTGGGCCGGGAACGATTGGGTGCAGCTGAGCGTAAGCGACACCGGGATGGGGATGAGCACAGAGGACACGTCCCGCGTGTTCCGGCGGTTCTTCCGTTCCGAGGCGGCCCGCGCCGCCGCCATCCCGGGCGCGGGGCTCGGCCTGTCCATCACCAAAATGATTGTGGAACGGCACGGCGGCAGCATCACGTGCGTCAGCGGCCGGGGCGAAGGAAGCACCTTCACGCTTACGCTGCCCGCGGACGGCCCGCCGCCGTCGTTCTAGCTCTCCCGGACTGCCCGGGTGAGCTCCGCCCGGGCTGCCAGGCCGGCGTCCGACGGGTAGGCCACTTCCTCCAGGACCAGCGGGTGCGGCGCCGCGAGGACCGACTTGGCGTCCCGCTTCCGGGCGAGCAGCCGCTCATACAGCCAGCCGGGCTCCACAGCCCCCTCCCCGACATACAGGGCAGAGCCCACGAGGGCGCGCACCATGTTGTGGCAGAACGCATCGGCCTGCACGGTGGCCACAATAACGCCGTCCTCACCCCGCGCGAATTCGAACCGCTGCAGGTCGCGGATGGTGGTGGCGCCTTCCCGCGGCTTGCAGAACGCGAGGAAATTCTGCAGCCCCAGCAGCCGGGACGCGCCGGCATTGAGCAGGGCAACATCCAGCGGGTTCTTGTGCCACAGCGTGAAATAGCGCTCCAGCGGGTCCCACCGGTCCGCGCCGTCCGCGATCCGGTAGCTGTAGCGCCGCCACAGGGCTGAGAAGCGGGCGTCGAACCCTTCCGGAGCAAGGGAAATCCGGTGGACCTCGACGGCGCCGTGCAGGTCCCCGAGCACCCGGTTCAGTGCGCCGCGGATCCGGCGCATCATGGCGACGGCGGGATCAACCTCGTGCCCGCGGGCCAGTCCCAGCCACTCGGCTTCGGCCAGGTCCAGGTGGACCACTTGGCCGCGGGCGTGCACACCGGCGTCGGTGCGGCCCGCGACGGTGACGCGCACGGGACGGCGCACCAGCAGCTCCAGGGCTTCCTCCAACACACCCTGGACAGTGCGCAGGCCTGGCTGGACTGCCCACCCGCTGAACGGGCCGCCGTCGTACGAAAGATCAAGCCGGATACGCAAAAACCCGCCGCCCCCCAAAACGGGGGCCGCGGGTTTTTGGTGGTTCATAGACCCAAGTCTATGCGAAGCAGGTCAGCGAATTACTTCGCGTCCTTCTCCTCGGCAGCCGGAGCTTCGGCAGCTTCCTCAGCGGCAGGAGCCTCTTCGGTTGCAGCTTCCTCAGCGGCAGGAGCCTCTTCGGTTGCAGCCTCTTCAGCGGCAGGAGCCTCTTCAGCGGGAGCTTCCTCGGCGGCCGGAGCAGCCTTAGCAGCAGCCTGGGTTGCTTCAGCAACTACAGCCTGCTTGGCGGAAACCGGCTCGAGGACCAGCTCGATGACAGCCATGGGAGCGTTGTCGCCCTTGCGGTTGCCGATCTTCGTGATGCGGGTGTAGCCACCGTCGCGGTTCTCCACTGCCTGGGCAATGTCGGTGAACAGCTCGTGGACAACGCCCTTGTTGCTGATCAGGCCCAGGACGCGGCGGCGGGAAGCCAGGTCGCCACGCTTGGCGAAGGTCACCAGGCGCTCTGCGTACGGCTTCAGGCGCTTGGCCTTGGTCACCGTGGTGGTGATCCGCTTGTGCTCGAACAGGGATGCTGCCAGGTTCGCGAGCATCAGGCGCTCGTGAGCCGGGCCGCCTCCGAGGCGCGGACCCTTAGTGGGGGTAGGCATAATTGTTTCTCCTCATGTGGAAGCCGTGGGCGGCACACCATGGTGCTGCCCGGACGGCCAAGGTCTGGTTTAGAGTTCGTCGTCGCCGTAGGCGGCGTCGTCCTCTTCGATTGCTGCGGCGCGTGCTGCGAGGTCAAAACCGGGAGGCGAGTCCTTGAGGGACAGGCCCAGTTCAACCAGCTTTGCCTTGACCTCGTCAATGGACTTTGCACCGAAGTTGCGGATGTCCATCAGGTCAGCCTCGGAGCGGGCAACGAGTTCACCCACGGTGTGGATGCCCTCACGCTTGAGGCAGTTGTAGGAACGGACGGTGAGGTCCAGATCCTCGATCGGCAGTGCCATGTCGGCTGCCAGGGCAGCGTCGGTGGGCGAGGGGCCGATCTCGATACCTTCAGCTGCGGTGTTCAGCTCACGGGCCAGACCGAACAGTTCCACCAGGGTGGTGCCTGCGGAAGCAACGGCATCGCGCGGGGCGATGGCCTGCTTGGTCTCGACGTCGACAATCAGCTTGTCGAAGTCGGTGCGCTGCTCAACACGGGTCGCTTCCACGCGGAAAGTAACCTTCAGCACCGGCGAGTAGATGGAGTCGACCGGGATGCGGCCGATCTCTGCGTCGCCGGACTTGTTCTGAGCTGCCGAAACGTAGCCGCGGCCGCGCTCGATGGTCAGTTCGAGCTCGAACTTGCCCTTTGAGTTCAGCGTGGCGATGTGCAGATCCGGGTTGTGGAATTCGACGCCGGCCGGCGGAGCGATGTCCGCGGCGGTGACGACTCCGGGACCCTGCTTGCGCAGGTAAGCCACAACAGGCTCGTCGTGCTCGGAGGAAACCGACAGGTTCTTGATGTTCAGGATGATCTCGGTGACATCTTCCTTGACACCCGGAACCGTGGTGAACTCGTGCAGCACGCCATCGATCCGGATGCTGGTTACAGCGGCACCGGGGATGGACGAGAGCAGGGTACGGCGGAGGGAGTTTCCGAGGGTGTAGCCGAAGCCCGGTTCCAGCGGTTCGATAACGAAACGCGAACGGTTTTCGGAGACTACCTCTTCGGAGAGGGTGGGGCGCTGTGCAATGAGCACTTAGGTTTCCTTTCGGCGAGCATCCGCTATATGACGCAACACAGGTGGTGGAAATTCGGTCTGAAGACTTAACGCGCTGGGCTTGCCCGGACCATTGCTGGTCCGGGCAAGCTCCTGCTGCGGAAAGTTACTTAGACGCGGCGGCGCTTCGGCGGGCGGCAGCCGTTGTGCGCTGCGGGGGTGACGTCCTGGATGGAGCCAACCTCGAGGCCAGCGGCCTGCAGCGAACGGATTGCGGTTTCGCGTCCGGAACCCGGTCCCTTGACGAAAACGTCTACCTTGCGCATGCCGTGCTCCTGCGCACGCTTGGCAGCCGCTTCGGCAGCCATCTGCGCAGCGAACGGGGTGGACTTGCGCGAGCCCTTGAAGCCGACCTCACCAGAGGAAGCCCAGGAAATAACAGCGCCGGTCGGATCCGTGATGGAAACGATGGTGTTGTTAAAGGTGCTCTTGATGTGCGCCTGGCCAAGCGCGATATTCTTCTTGTCCTTCTTACGCGGCTTGCGGACCGCGCCACGAGTCTTCGGGGGCATTTCTTCTCCTACAGAAAGTTATTGGGGAAAGCTCCGTCAAAATCCCGACCGGGGATTTTAGCGGGCCTTCTTCTTGCCGGCGACGGTACGCTTCGGGCCCTTGCGGGTACGTGCGTTGGTCTTCGTACGCTGACCGCGTACGGGCAGGCCCTTGCGGTGGCGCAGGCCTTCGTAGCTGCCGATTTCAACCTTGCGGCGGATGTCAGCTGCTACTTCGCGGCGAAGGTCACCCTCAACCTTGTAGTTGCCTTCAATGTAGTCACGCAGCTCAACCAGCTGGGCATCAGTCAGGTCCTTGACGCGGACGTCGGCGCTGATGCCAGTGGCAGCCAGGGTTTCGTGTGCACGGGTCTTGCCCACGCCGTAGATGTAAGTAAGCGCAATTTCCAGCCGCTTTTCGCGGGGAATGTCTACGCCAGCGAGACGAGCCATAGTGGCAGTACTCCTTGAATAAACCGGAGGTCGTAGGCAGTACACCCGCACGTTCGGTGCGGCCCCAGCCTCCGACCGGGGGTTAGCTGTCCGGACTCGTTGAAGCTCAATGTTCCAGATCAGCTTGTGCTGCCTTTATTTACTTGCGTGGGTTAGCAACCCAGGATTTTCCCTCGGGAGGGAAATTAGCCCTGGCGCTGCTTGTGGCGCGGGTTCTCGCAGATCACCATGACCCGGCCATTACGGCGGATCACTTTGCACTTTTCGCAGATCTGCTTGACGCTCGGCTTGACCTTCATGGCATTCCTTTGCGTGTAACAGTGGTCAACTGGAGCAGCCGTCAGCTCGCGCTGAAGCCGCCCAGCAATTTACTTGTAGCGGTAGACGATACGACCACGGGTGAGGTCGTACGGGCTCAGCTCCACCACTACGCGGTCCTCGGGGAGGATTCGAATGTAGTGTTGACGCATCTTTCCAGAGATGTGTGCCAGGACGATGTGCTTGTTGGTGAGCTCAACGCGAAACATCGCGTTAGGCAGCGCCTCGGTCACAACGCCTTCGATCTCAATGACCCCGTCCTTCTTGGCCATACCCTCCGCTAACTGTTGTTGCCGCAGCCCTGCCGGATTGCACCGGGCATTGCCACGAACGTTTTTGTTGGATCGATTGCCTGCCCCAGGCCCAAAAGGGCGCGGCAGTCCAGACAACCAACAAACAACACTACGCCATTGGGCGGCGAAAGTTAAATCCAGCCATGCTAGCGCATCCGCCCGCCATACGCACCATAGTCACCCGTCGGGGTGCTTACGGGCGCGGCGCTTGCCACGCCGTCCAGGACGGCCAGGCGTACGACGTCGGCTGCCGCGCTTTGCAGCGTCACAAGGCTGATCTGCCGGGCGGTTTCGTCGCTGCGGTCAAGTGCCACGGCCCCGGTTGCGAGGCAAAAGACGGTGTCCCCGTCAGCAAGGGTGTGTGAAGGATTGAGCGCCCGGGCAATGCCGGCATGTGATGCCGAGGCGGTCCGCTTGCATTCGGCCACATCAAGCACGGCATTGGTGGCGACGACAACCAGCGTGGTGTTGAACCCCGGGCCGGGTCCCGGCTCAACGACTGATTCCTTCAGCAGTGAATGCTCTGCCACCGGCAGCCCCAGCGCGTTGACCACCGCCAGCGCTCCGACAACGGCACCATTGTCCAACGTGACGGAAGCCGTACCAACGCCACCCTTGTAGGTCCGCCCGATGAGTGCGCCGGCGCCGGCACCGACGTTGCCGCGTCCGACGTCGTGCCCATCCTTTTCAGCCGAAGCGGCGACCGTTGCCTGGTAGCCCATGTCCGGCGTCGGGCGGGCGGAAAAGTTTCCGCCGCGGCCCAGGTCGAAGATGGCGGCGGCCGGGACGATCGGCACTACTCCCCCGGGCACGGCGAAACCGCGGCCGTTTTCCTCGCACCAGCGTTGGGCCCCGCCGGCTGAGGCGAGGCCGTAGGCACTTCCCCCGGTAAGCACCACCGCATCCACCTGGCTGACCAGGCTGGTGGGGTCGAGCGCGTCCGTCTCATGGGTGGCGGGGCCACCGCCCTGCACGTCCACGGAACCGACAGTGCCTGGCGGCGGAAGGACCACCGTGACTCCGGTGAGCCAGCCGCCGTCGGTCTTCTGGACGTGCCCCACCCGGATACCCGCTACATCGGTCAGTGAACCCATGGTGTCTATTCTGCCCCTTGCCCAACCTATTGAATATCGATAGCATCCACTTGTTGTTCGATAGAGGAGAGCTCATGGGAAAACTAACGGTCCTCGCGCTGCGCTTAGTGATTGCCCTGGTCCTGGCCGGGTCGCTGTTCGTCCAGGTCCGGATGGTGCCGCTGGTGTCCGTGGACCTGCAGAACGCCGGAGCACCGGACGGGCCCAGGATTGCGTTCCTCGCGATTGTGGTCCTGGGGATAGTGTGCGTGCAGGTGACTTCCGTCTGCGTCTGGCGGCTGCTGACCATGGTGCGGCGCGGAACAGTCTTCTCACACGGCGCGTTCCGCTACGTGGACATCATCTTTGGCGCCATCTCGGTGGCGGCGGTGCTGGTGTTCGGAATCGCGGTGCTGCTGGCCCCGGGTGACGTTGCGCCCGGCATTGTCCTGCTGATCTGCGGCGGCGCCCTGATGATCGGCGGTGTCGCGCTGATCGTCCTGGTGCTGCGGAAGCTCCTGGCCCAGGCCGTTGCCCGGGATGCCGAGGCCAGGCACCTGCGGTCCGAACTCGATGAGGTGATCTGATGCCCATCATCGTTGACATCGACGTGGTGATGGCGAAGCGGAAGATGCCGGTCGGGGTACTGGCCGAACGCATCGGCATCACGCCCGCCAACCTGGCAGTCCTGAAGAACGGCCGGGCCAAGGCCGTACGGTTCACGACCTTGGAAGCGCTCTGCGAAGTGCTTGAGTGCCAGCCCGGCGACCTGCTGCGGTGGGAACCGGAGGATCCCTCAGCAGGCGAAGACCCCCGCTCCCCCAACTAGGTAGCAGTAGGTGTCGTTCTGAAGGTCCAAAACGACACTTACTGCTAGTCAGTTGGGCTAGGGAATCGGCACGGGGGTGACGCCGAGGGGCACCAGGTGCTCCGCGCCGCCGTCGGGCGCCGACAGCACCCAGATGCCCTTTTCGTGGACCGCGACGGAGTGCTCCCACTGGCAGGAACGCTTGCCGTCCGTGGTGACCACCGTCCAGTCGTCCTCCAGCACGGCCGTGTCGATCCCGCCGCGGACCAGCATGGGCTCGATCGCGAGGCACAGGCCGGGCTTGATCTTGGGGCCGCGGTGGCTGGTGCGGTAGTTGAGGACGTCCGGCGCCATGTGCATTTCGGAACCGATGCCGTGGCCCACGTAGTCCTCCAGGATACCGAGCGGCTTGCCGGGGACGGAGGAAACGTAGTCGTCGATGGCAGCGCCGATGTCCCCCACATGGGTTCCGGTGGCAAGTGCGGCGATTCCCCGCCACATTGCTGCGTGGGTAACGTCGGAGAGCCGCTGGTCCTCTGGGTCGGCGGTGCCCACGATTACGGTGCGTGCCGAGTCGGAGTGCCAGCCGTCCACGATGGCCCCGCCGTCGATGGAGATGATGTCCCCGTCCTCGAGGACGCGGCTGCCCGGGATGCCGTGCACCACTTCCTCGTTAACCGAGGTGCAGATGGTGGCCGGGAAGCCGTGGTAGCCGAGGAAGTTGGACTTGGCTCCGGCCTCGTTGAGCACCGCAGCGAAAACGTCGTCGAGGTGCTTGGTGGTGACACCCGGAACCGCGGCGGCCACGGCGGCGTCCAGGGCGCGGTGCAGGACCAGTCCTGCCTCGTGCATGGTGCGCATCTGGGCGTTGTTCTTGAGTTCGATGCGGGGCTGGCCGAAGGCCATGGTGTTGTCCTTTCAAATGGCTGAGGCTCCTCCCGTATGCCGGGAGGAGCCTCGGAAAACAGTGCCTGGATCAGGCTGCCTGTGCCGCCTTGATGGCCTGCATCACGCGGTCGGTCACTTCATCGATCGGGCCGATGCCGTCGACCTGGGTGAGGATGCCACGTTCGGCGTACTTGGCCACAACGGCCTCAGTCTGCTCGTGGTACAGGTCAAGGCGGTGGCGGATGACGGCTTCATTGTCGTCGCTCCGGCCCGTTTCCTTGGCCCGGCCCAGGAGGCGGTGCACCAGTTCCTCGTCGTCGGCCGTCAGCTGCAGGACGACGTCGAGCTTCTCCTCGCCCTTGGCGAGGATCTCGTCAAGGTAGTCCACCTGCGCGGTGGTGCGGGGGTAGCCGTCCAGCAGGAAGCCGGACTCGACGTCGGACTCGCTGAGGCGGTCGCGCACCATCTTGTTGGTAACGCTGTCCGGCACGAAGTCCCCGTTGTCCATGTACTTCTTGGCCTCGATGCCAAGCGGCGTTTCGCCCTTTACATTGGCACGGAAGATGTCGCCGGTGGAGATTGCCACAACGCCGAGGCGCTCTGAAATCCGCTCCGCCTGCGTTCCTTTTCCGGAACCGGGAGGTCCAATAATCAGCATTCTCGTCATCGCAAAAGCCCTTCGTAGTGACGTTGTTGTAGCTGCGCATCAATCTGCTTGACGGTCTCCAGACCAACGCCCACCATGATCAGGATCGAGGTGCCACCGAACGGGAAGTTCTGGTTCGCGTTGATCAGTACCAGTGCCACCAGCGGAATCAGTGCCACGAAGCCCAGGTAGAGGGCGCCGGGCAGGGTGATCCGGGAGAGCACGTACTGCAGGTAGTCAGCGGTCGGTTTGCCGGCGCGGATACCTGGGATGAAGCCGCCGTACTTCTTCATGTTGTCGGACACTTCTTCAGGGTTGAAGGTGATCGCGACGTAGAAGTATGTGAAAAACACGATCAGGGCGAAGTAGATCGCCATGTAGATCGGGTGGTCGCCTCGGGTCAGGTTGTTGTTGATCCATTCAACCCAGGGCTGGAGCTGCTCGCCTGCGGCCGGCTGGTTGAACTGCGCAATCAGGCCGGGCAGGTAAAGCATGGAGGAAGCGAAGATCACCGGGATGACGCCGGCCATGTTCACCTTGATGGGAATGTAGGTGCTGGTTCCACCCACGGTGCGCCGGCCAATCATCCGCTTGGCGTACTGCACGGGAACGCGGCGCTGCGACTGCTCCACGAAGACCACCAGGGCCACCGTCAGCAGGCCGACGGCGAGGACGGTGAAGAACGTTGCCGGTCCCTGCGAGGTCCAGATGGCACCCAGGGAGGTGGGGAACGTGGCAGCGATGGACGTGAAGATGAGCAGGGACATGCCGTTACCCACGCCCTTCTCCGTGACCAGCTCGCCCATCCACATGATCAGGCCGGTGCCGGCCGTCAGGGTGATGACGATCAGGATGGTCGTGATCACGCTGTCATCGGGGATGATCGGCAGCGCACAGCCGGGAAGCAGCTGGCCCGAACGGGCCAGGGACACCAGCGTGGTGGCGTTGAGCAGGCCCAGCGCGATGGTGAGGTACCGGGTGTACTGGGTCAGCTTCGACTGGCCCGAGGCACCTTCCTCGTACAGTTCCTGGAACCGGGGAATGACCACCCGGAGGAGCTGGACGATGATGCTGGCCGTGATGTAGGGCATGATGCCCAGGGCGAAGATGGACACCTGGAGCAACGCGCCGCCGCTGAACAGGTTAACGAGCTGGTAGAGCCCGCCGGCCGTCTGGCCGCTCTGCAAACATTGCTGGACATTCTGGTAGTCCACACCAGGCGAGGGAATGAAGGCACCCAAGCGGAAGATGGTGATGATTCCCAGCGTGAACAACAACTTGCGTCGCAGATCAGGCGTGCGAAAGGCCCGGCCAAATGCGCTAAGCAAGCGTCCTCCTGTGGTGTTTATAAGGGTGGAGTGATGGGACTGAAATAAATCCCAACAACCGAGTCTAACGGTTGGATACGCCATGCGAACAATCCGGACCGGCGCCCGTGCGCCCGGTGGCGGGAAAAATACGGCGTGCGGATGTGAAAAACTCCCGGTGACCGGGGCCTGGGCCCCGGTCACCGGGAGTTGAACAACGGGCTGTCGCCCACCGGCTCTAGAGAGCGGTGGTGCTTCCGCCTGCTGCTGCGATCTTTTCAGCGGCGCTGGCCGAGAATGCGTGGGCGGTGACGTCGACCTTGACGGTGATGTCTCCGGTGCCCAGCACCTTGACGGGCTGGTTCTTGCGAACGGCGCCCTTTTCGACCAGGTTCTCCACGGTGACAGTGCCACCTTCCGGGAACAGCTCGTTGAGCTTGTCCAGGTTCACGACCTGGAACTCAACCCGGAACGGGTTCTTGAAGCCGCGCAGCTTGGGCAGGCGCATGTGCAGCGGCAGCTGGCCGCCGGCAAAGCCAGCCTTTACCTGGTAGCGGGCCTTCGTACCCTTGGTACCGCGACCGGCGGTCTTACCCTTGGAAGCCTCACCACGACCAACACGGGTCTTGGCGGTCTTTGCACCCGGGGCGGGACGCAGGTGGTGAACCTTCAGTGCATTCTGCTTCTCAGCAGCCTGTGCCTCAGTCTTCTCTGCCATTTACTTCGCCTCCTCAACATTCACGAGGTGCGGAACCGTGTTGAGCATGCCCACGGTCACGGCGTCGGCGGTGCGGACAACGGTGTGTCCGATCCGCTTCAGGCCGAGGGACCGCAGGGTCTCGCGCTGGTTCTGCTTGGCGCCGATGACGCCCTTGATCTGGGTGATCTCCAACTTTGCGTCGGAGGGGACCAGGTTCTTAGCCATAGCCTAGGCACCTGCCTTCGAGTTCATCAGCGTGCGCACCAGGGCGGCCGGAGCAACCTCGTCCAGCGGCAGGTTGCGGCGTGCTGCCACAGCTGCGGGCTCTTCGAGGCGCTTCAGGGCATCAACGGTCGCGTGGACGATGTTGATGGCGTTGGAGGAACCGAGCGACTTGGAGAGGATGTCGTGGATGCCCACGCACTCCAGTACTGCACGGACCGGACCACCGGCGATAACACCGGTACCGGCCGAGGCCGGACGCAGCATTACGACGCCGGCAGCGGCTTCACCCTGAACGCGGTGCGGGATGGTGCTGCCAACGCGGGGAACGCGGAAGAAGGACTTCTTGGCCTCTTCAACGCCCTTGGCGATTGCAGCGGGAACTTCCTTCGCCTTGCCGTAGCCGACGCCGACCATGCCGTTGCCGTCACCGACGACGACCAGGGCGGTGAAGCTGAAGCGACGACCACCCTTGACCACCTTGGAGACGCGGTTGATGGTGACAACGCGCTCTACGAACTGGTTCTTCTCGGCTTCACGTCCGCCGTCGCGGCCGCCACGGCCACCGCGGTCGCCACGGCCCTGGCCGCGGTCGCCACGCTCACCGCGGCGGGCACCGCCGCGGCGGTCCTCGGCAGCGGGGGCAGTGGTCTCAGCAGCTGCGGCTTCGGTAGCCTTCTGATCTGCAGACACAGTGTCCTTTTCCTTGTTTGCTTCGGTCACAGCGACAGCCCACCTTCACGTGCACCGTCAGCGACGGCGGCGATCCGGCCGTGGTACTTGTTACCACCGCGGTCGAAGACGACAGCTTCGACGCCGGCAGCCTTGGCACGCTCGGCAACGAGCTCGCCAACGCGCTTGGCCTTGGCAGTCTTGTCACCGTCGAATGCACGAAGGTCGGCTTCCAAAGTGGATGCGCTTGCTACGGTCTGGCCAATGGTGTCGTCGACAACCTGGACAAATACGTGGCGTGCAGAACGGTTGACCACCAGACGGGGGCGAGCCGGGGTTCCTGCAATGCGCTTGCGGATACGAAGCTGGCGGCGGCTGCGTGCAGCAGCCTTGCTCTTGTTCGTGCGCTTCTTGTTGATAGCGATGGCCATGGTTACTTACCAGCCTTTCCGACCTTGCGGCGGATGACTTCGCCGGCGTAACGGATGCCCTTGCCCTTGTAGGGGTCCGGCTTCCGCAGCTTGCGGATGTTGGCAGCAACCTCGCCGACCTGCTGCTTGTTGATGCCTGAGACAGAGAGCTTGGTCGGTCCCTCTACTGCAAAGGTGATGCCGGCCGGAGCCGAAACGTTGACCGGGTGGCTGTAGCCCAGAGCGAACTCAAGGTCAGAACCCTTGGCCTGAACGCGGTAACCGGTACCAACGATTTCAAGCTTCTTCTCGTAGCCTGCGGTAACGCCCTGGATCATGTTGGCGATCAGGGTGCGGGTCAGGCCGTGAAGCGAACGGGAGTTGCGCTCGTCGTTCGGGCGGGTGACGGTCAGGGTGCTGTCTTCCAGGGCAACCTCGATGGGGCTGGCCACAGTGTGGCTCAGCTCGCCCTTGGAACCCTTGACGGTGACGACGGAGCCGTCAACCTTAACCTCAACGCCGGCAGGAACGGTGATGGGGAGACGTCCAATACGTGACATTATTCTCTTCCTTTCCCGTTACCAGACGTACGCGAGGACTTCGCCGCCCACGCCCTTCTTGCCGGCCTGCTTGTCAGTCAGGAGGCCGGAAGAGGTGGACAGGATTGCGATGCCCAGGCCACCGAGCACGTGCGGCAGGTTGGTGGACTTCGCGTAAACGCGGAGACCCGGCTTGGAGATGCGGCGAACACCAGCGATTGAACGCTCGCGGTTCGGACCGAACTTCAGCTCGAGGGTCAGCTTCTTGCCAACCTCAGCGTCCTCTTCTTTCCAGCCGGCGATGAAACCTTCGGCCTTGAGGATGTCGGCAACGCGTGCCTTGAGCTTGCTGTACGGCATGGACACGGTGTCGTGGTATGCCGAGTTTGCGTTACGCAGGCGCGTAAGCATGTCTGCGACAGGATCTGTCATTGTCATTGTGGGCTCTTGCCCTTCCTCGTAACGGTTTCCGCCGTCCACCCACCAGGGAGCAGAACGGCCGGACCTTTTACGTAGTTACTTAAGCTTCGGTCTTGAACGGGAAACCAAGCGCCTTGAGCAGCGCACGGCCTTCGTCGTCGGTCTTCGCAGTGGTCACAACCGTGATGTCCATACCGCGGACGCGGTCGATCTTGTCCTGGTCGATTTCGTGGAACATAACCTGCTCGGTCAGACCGAAGGTGTAGTTGCCGTTGCCATCGAACTGCTTGCCGCTGAGGCCGCGGAAGTCGCGGATACGGGGCAGGGCCAGGGTGACCAGGCGGTCCACGAATTCCCACATGCGGTCGCCACGCAGGGTCGCGTGTGCACCGATGGGCATGCCTTCGCGCAGCTTGAACTGTGCGATCGACTTGCGGGCCTTGGTAACCTGCGGCTTCTGGCCGGTGATCTGGGTGAGGTCGCGGACAGCGCCGTCGATCAGCTTGGAGTCCTTGGCGGCATCTCCAACACCCATGTTCACAACAACCTTCACCAGCCGGGGTACCTGGTTGACGTTGGCGTACTTGAACTCATCCTGGAGCTGGCCCTTGATGGTTTCGGCGTACTTGGTCTTCAGACGAGGAACGATCTTCGTTGCCGGAGTCTCGAGAGTCTCAGTCATTAGATGTCCTTCCCGGTGCTCTTGGACACGCGGATGCGGACGGTCTTCTTAACGCCGTCCTTCTCTACGGTGTCGAGGCGGAAGCCCACGCGGGTCGGCTTCTTGGTCGACGGGTCAACCAGTGCCACGTTGGAGATGTGGATCGGAGCTTCAACAACCTCGATGCCACCGGTCTTGGTGCCGCGCTGCGACTGACCGACCTTGGTGTGCTTGGTGACGCGGTTGATGCCCTCAACCAACACGCGGTTGGTGTCGGTGAACACGCGCAGGACCTTGCCCTGCTTGCCGCGGTCGCCGCCGCGCTCAGCCTTGGCGCCAGTGATGACCTGGACCAGGTCACCCTTCTTGATCTTTGCAGCCATGGACTAGAGCACCTCCGGAGCCAGAGAAACGATCTTCATGAACTTCTTGTCACGCAGTTCACGACCAACCGGTCCGAAGATACGGGTACCGCGGGGGTCACCGTCGTTCTTCAGGATCACAGCTGCGTTCTCGTCAAACTTGATGTAGGAACCATCCGCACGGCGGCGTTCCTTCTTGGTACGGACGACGACAGCCTTGACGACGTCGCCCTTCTTTACGTTGCCGCCCGGGATTGCGTCCTTGACGGTGGCGACGATGACGTCACCGATGCCTGCGTAGCGACGGCCAGATCCACCGAGAACGCGAATGGTAAGGATTTCCTTAGCACCCGTGTTGTCGGCGACCTTCAGTCGCGACTCCTGCTGAATCACTATTTACTCCTTGCGTCGCGCCGGTTCTCAGACCGAAAAACTTCCTACGGAATGAGCCTTGCGGAACGGTTGATCGGGGTGTCTCTTGACCTGCCTGGATTTTGCCAGACCAGGCCTAAACGCCCGTGCCAGAAGCAGTTGCCCCCATCCGGTCCGGGACGGATCCCGGGCGCAAGGAAGCACTATGCTGTGGCACGCTTGTTTACGAGTTTGGTGAACGGCGCGGAAAGGCGCCATACAAACTCAATATCCTAGCACGTTTCCGGCGGATCCCCATATCACCCGGCAGCACTCCCCCGCAAGACGGACGACGGCGTCACGCACGGCAGCCTTTCGGCCCGCCTTGGGTGCCGCTCCCCCGCAAAGCCGGGACGCCGCCGTCGTACGCTCCGCAAAAGCGTGCTCCGCGTGACGCTCCAGGCGGCCGGCCGGATTAAACGAGGAAGCCCCCGCTCCCGGAAGGGAGCAGGGGCCACACGGCAAAGCAGCAGGTGCTACTTGGCCTTCTCGAGGATTTCCACGAGCCGCCAGTTCTTGGTGGCGGACAGCGGACGGGTCTCGGCGATGACAACGAGGTCGCCGATGCCGGCGGTGTTGTTCTCGTCGTGTGCCTTGACCTTGGAGGTACGGCGGATGACCTTGCCGTACAGGGCGTGCTTCACGCGGTCCTCAACCTGGACAACGATGGTCTTTTCCATCTTGTCCGAAACCACGTAGCCGCGACGGGTCTTGCGGTAACCGCGCTGACCAGCCTTGGCGCCGGTAGCAGTTTCCGTCACGTTCTCGTCCTTTTCACTCACTTGGCATCCTCCTCGGTCTCAACCGTTTCGGCCTTTTCAGCCTTCTTGGTTGCAGCCTTCTTGGACTTCTTTTCTTCCTTGGCTTCCACAACCGGTGCGGCAACCTCGGCACGGATGCCCAGCTCGCGCTCACGGAGAACGGTGTAGATGCGGGCGATGTCCTTCTTTACCGCGCGCAGACGACCGTGGTTCTCCAGCTGACCGGTGGCGGACTGGAAACGCAGGTTGAACAGCTCTTCCTTGGCCTTGCGGAGTTCTTCAACGAGACGCTCGTTGTCGAAACCGTCCAGCTTTGCGGGAGCCAGATCCTTGGATCCTACTGCCATTTCTATTCACCACCCTCGCGACGCACGATGCGTGCCTTCAACGGCAGCTTGTGGATCGCCAGGCGCAGGGCCTCGCGAGCTACCTCTTCATTGACACCGGAGAGTTCGAACAGAACCCGGCCCGGCTTGACGTTTGCAACCCACCATTCCGGAGAACCCTTACCGGAACCCATACGGGTTTCGGCAGGCTTCTTGGTCAGCGGACGGTCCGGGTAGATGTTGATCCAGACCTTACCGCCACGCTTAATGTGGCGGGTCATGGCGATACGGGCGGATTCAATCTGCCGGTTGGTGACGTAGGCCGGGCTCAGGGCCTGGATGCCGTACTCACCGAAGGTGACCTTGGTGCCGCCCGTAGCAGCGCCGGAACGACCCGGGTGGTGCTGCTTACGGTGCTTGACTCGACGTGGGATAAGCATTTAAGCCTGTCCTCCTTCTGCTGCGGGTGCAGCAGCTTCAGCTGCCGGTGCTTCGGCAGCAGGAGCTGCGTCAGCGGCCGGGCGGTCGTTACGACGGCGGCGATCGCCACGGTCAGCGCCACCCGGGCGGCCCGGACGGTCGCCGGAGCGGCCGCGGGACGGGGCGGAAGCGGCCTGGGCGGCCAGTTCCTTGGCGGTGACGTCACCCTTGTAGATCCAGACCTTCACGCCGATGCGGCCGAAGGTGGTCTTGGCTTCGTAGAAGCCGTAATCGATGTTCGCGCGGAGGGTGTGCAGGGGCACACGGCCTTCGCGGTAGAACTCCGAGCGGGACATTTCAGCGCCACCCAGTCGACCCGAGCAGGCGATACGGATGCCCTTGGCACCTGCACGCTGGGCGGACTGCATGGCCTTCTTCATCGCACGGCGGAATGCCACGCGGGAAGTCAGCTGCTCTGCAACGCCCTGGGCCACAAGCTGGGCTTCCATCTCGGGGTTCTTGACCTCGAGGATGTTCAGCTGGACCTGCTTGCCGGTGAGCTTTTCGAGCTCGCCGCGGATGCGGTCTGCTTCTGCTCCACGGCGGCCGATGACGATGCCGGGACGGGCCGTGTGGATGTCCACGCGGACGCGGTCGCGGGTGCGCTCGATTTCGACCTTGGCGATGCCGGCGCGCTCCATGCCCGTGGACATGAGCTGGCGGATGCGGATGTCTTCGCGGACGAAGTCCTTGTACCGCTGGCCGGACTTGGTGCTGTCAGCGAACCAGTGCGATACGTGATCGGTGGTGATGCCGAGTCGGAACCCGTGCGGGTTTACTTTCTGTCCCACTTAGCGAGCCTCCTCTTTCTCCGGGGTAGCGACTACCACGGTGATGTGGCTGGTGCGCTTCTTGATCTGAAATGCACGACCCTGGGCGCGCGGCTGGAACCGCTTCATGGTCGGGCCTTCATCAACAAACGCTTCGCTGATGATGAGGTCGCCTTCGTCAAACGCCACGCCGTCGCGGTCCGCGAGGACCCGGGCGTTGGAGATTGCCGACTGAACTACCTTGAATACCGGCTCCGAAGCTGCCTGCGGGGCGAACTTCAGAATTGCCAGAGCCTCGTTCGCTTGCAAACCACGAACAAGGTTGACGACGCGCCGGGCCTTCATAGGCGTTACGCGGATGTGGCGCGCAATTGCCTTGGCTTCCATTGCTTTCCTTCTCTCGTCTTTGACGTAAGTGCAGGCGCCTAGCGGCGCTTGCCCTTACGGTCGTCCTTGACATGGCCGCGGAAAGTCCGCGTGGGAGCGAATTCGCCGAGCTTGTGCCCGACCATCGACTCAGTGACAAACACCGGGATGTGCTTGCGTCCGTCGTGTACGGCGATCGTGTGTCCGAGCATGTCGGGGATGATCATCGAACGGCGGGACCAGGTCTTGATGACGTTCTTGGTGCCCTTTTCGTTTTCCCTGGCTACCTTCACAAAGAGGTGCTGGTCAACGAAAGGACCTTTTTTCAGGCTGCGTGGCATGTGTCCAGGCTCCTATCGCTTGTTCTTGCCAGTACGACGGCGACGCACAATAAGCTTGTCGCTCTCTTTGTTGGGGCGGCGCGTGCGGCCTTCCCGCTTACCGTTCGGGTTGACGGGGTTACGACCACCGGAGGTCTTACCCTCACCACCACCGTGCGGGTGGTCAACCGGGTTCATGGCGACACCACGGACGGTCGGGCGGACGCCCTTCCACCGCATGCGGCCGGCCTTGCCCCAGTTGATGTTCGACTGCTCGGCGTTGCCCACCTCGCCGACGGTTGCGCGGCAGCGCACGTCAACGTTGCGGATTTCACCGGAGGGCAGGCGCAGCTGGGCGAAGCGGCCTTCCCTTGCGACGAGCTGGATGGATGCACCGGCGGAGCGGCCCATCTTGGCACCGCCGCCCGGGCGCAGTTCCACTGCGTGCACAACGGTACCCACAGGGATGTTGCGCAGGGGCAGGTTGTTGCCGGGCTTGATGTCCGCGTTGGGACCTGCCTCCACGAAGTCGCCCTGGGCGAGCTTGTTCGGGGCGATGATGTAACGCTTGGTGCCATCAACGTAGTGCAGGAGCGCGATGCGGGCAGTACGGTTCGGGTCGTACTCGATTTCGGCAACGCGGGCGTCAACGCCGTCCTTGTCGTGGCGACGGAAGTCGATCAGACGGTACTGGCGCTTGTGTCCACCACCCTTGTGACGGGTGGTGATCTTACCGGTGTTGTTACGGCCGCCCTTCTTGGGCAGCGGACGCACCAACGACTTTTCCGGCGTCGACCGCGTGATTTCGGTGAAGTCCGCTACGCTCGAGCCACGACGGCCCGGGGTAGTCGGCTTGTATTTACGGATTCCCATAATTTATTTCCTCGTTAAAGTGGTCTCCGCTACGCGAGCGGACCGCCGAAGATGTCGATGGTGCCTTCTTTGAGGGTGACAATCGCACGCTTGGTGTTCTTGCGGGTACCCCATCCGAATTTGGTGCGCTTGCGCTTACCGGCACGGTTGATGGTGTTGATCGATTCGACCTTGACGGAGAAGATCTTCTCCACGGCCAGCTTGATCTCGGTCTTGTTCGACCGGGGGTCCACCAGGAAGGTGTACTTGCCCTCGTCGATCAGGCCGTAGCTCTTTTCCGACACGACGGGTGCAAGCACAACGTCGCGGGGATCCTTGATGGTGGCTGCACTCACTTGGCATCCTCCTCGTTCTTAGCTGCCTTAGCGGCAACGAATGCTTCGTAGGCAGCCTTGGTGAAGACAACGTCATCAGAGACGAGAACGTCGTAGGTGTTCAGCTGGTCTGCGTACAGAACGTGAACACCGGCGAGGTTGCGCACGGACAGTGCAGCAACATCGTTGTCACGCTCGATGACAACCAGCAGGTTCTTGCGCTCGGAAACACCGCGCAGCGTCGCCAGGGCGGTCTTGGAGGAAGGCTTGGTGCCCTCAACCAGTTCGGCGACAACGTGGATGCGTCCGTTGCGTGCCCGGTCAGACAGTGCGCCGCGCAGTGCAGCAGCAATCATCTTCTTGGGGGTGCGCTGGCTGTAGTCACGCGGGGTGGGACCGTGGACAATGCCACCGCCGGTCATGTGCGGAGCACGGATCGAACCCTGACGGGCGCGGCCGGTGCCCTTCTGCTTGAACGGCTTGCGTCCTGCACCGGAAACCTCGGCGCGGGTCTTGGTCTTGTGGGTACCCTGGCGAGCAGCAGCGAGCTGGGCAACGACAACCTGGTGCAGCAGCGGCACGTTGGTCTGAACGTCGAAGATCTCTGCAGGCAGGTCAACCTGGACAGTGTTAGCCATTGAACTAGGCTCCCTTCACGGCGGTGCGTACGAAGACGACCTGGCCGCGGGCACCGGGAACGGCACCCTTGATCAGGAGCAGCGACTTCTCGACGTCTACCGCGTGAACGGTGAGGTTCAGCGTGGTGTGACGAACGGCGCCCATGCGGCCGGCCATTCTCATGCCCTTGAAGACGCGGCTCGGGGTGGATGCGCCACCGATTGAACCGGGCTTACGGTGGTTCTTGTGGGCACCGTGGGAGGCGCCAACACCGGAGAAGCCGTGACGCTTCATAACACCGGCGAAGCCCTTACCCTTGGTGGTGCCGATGACGTCGATCTTCTGGCCGGCCTCGAAGAGCTCAACGGAGAGCTCCTGGCCCAGCGCGTACTCGGCAGCATCTGCGGTACGGAGTTCGACGACGTGGCGGCGAGGCGTGACGCCTGCCTTCTCAAAGTGACCAGCCAGCGGCTTGGTGACCTTGCGGGGATCGATCTGGCCGTAGCCGATCTGAACGGCGACGTAGCCATCGGTCTCAGCGTTGCGCAGCTGGGTGATGACGTTCGAGTCTGCCTGGACCACAGTGACGGGGATGAGTTTGTTGTTCTCGTCCCAGACCTGGGTCATGCCGAGCTTCGTGCCCAGCAGGCCCTTAACGTTACGGGTTGCGGTCATAGTTTCTCAGCACCTCCCTACAGCTTGATTTCGATGTTCACGTCTGCCGGCAGGTCAAGACGCATGAGCGAGTCGACGGCCTTGGGCGTGGGATCGATGATGTCGATAAGACGCTTGTGCGTGCGCATTTCGAAGTGCTCGCGGCTGTCCTTGTACTTGTGCGGAGAGCGGATAACGCAGTACACGTTCTTCTCCGTGGGCAGCGGCACGGGGCCCACTACCGTTGCGCCTGCGCGCGTGACCGTCTCAACGATCTTCCGTGCTGAAACGTCAATGACCTCGTGGTCGTATGACTTCAGCCGGATGCGGATTTTTTGTCCCGCCATGTCGCCTGACTCTCTTTCAGTCTGTGCTTCCCCTGGTTAGGGCTGCCCTGTTCATTTCTCGTTGTATGGCTGCCGAAGCATTTGAGGTCGTAACCACCACCCGCCGCACAAGCTGAATCCGGATGAATCCGGGTTCCTCACCTTGCCGGCGCAACCGACCCCCGCGGTCGGGCGTGTCGCGCTCAACACGCATACAAATCCGCAAATCCATTGGGGTGGGTTATGTTTGGGCTTCAACTTGGACCCTGCGTCCGGCATTATCCGGATCGGGACGCGAAGAAGCGCTTGAACAACTCATCTAGTATGCCGGAAATCCCCGGAAGATGCGAATCGTCCCTTTTCGGAACCACCTTCGGCAGGTGATTGCCCTTGGTTCGGTCCGAATGGATGATAAGGACATGACGCTGGAAAGCACTGAATTGGTGACGGAACTGGCCGGGCGCATGCCGCCGTCGTTCACCCTGGGCGTGGCCGCGGCGGCGTTCCAGGTCGAGGGCGCCCTCCGCGAGGGCGGCCGCGGGCCGTCCGGCTGGGACGCGTTCGCGGAAAAACCGGGTGCGATCGTGGACGGCCACTCCCCTGCAGTCGCCTGCGACCACTACAACCGGCTGCCTGAGGACGTGGAGCTTCTCCGGGAGCTCGGCGTCGACTCCTACCGGTTTTCCCTGTCCTGGCCGCGGATCCAGCCGGACGGCCGGGGCAGCTTGAACAATGAGGGCCTGGACTTCTACGACCGGCTGATCGACCGGCTTCTCGAGGCCGGAATTTCTCCCATGGCCACGCTGTACCACTGGGACACTCCCCTGCCCCTGGAGCACCGCGGTGGCTGGCTGAACCGGGAGACAGCTGAACGCTTTGGAGACTACGCGGCAGCGGCCGGCGAACGCTACGGCGACCGCGTAGCCCAATGGGTCACACTCAACGAACCCCTCTCCGTGACCCTGAACGGGTACGCCCTTGGTGTGCACGCCCCTGGCCACGCGCTGATGTTCGATGCCCTGCCGTCCGTTCACAACCAGCTCCTCGCCCACGGCCTTGGCGCCCAGGCCCTGCGCGCAGCCGGCGTCACGGGAGGCGTGGGGGTAACCAACCTGCACTCGCCGGTCAGGCCTGCCAGCCGCAAGGTTGGCGACCGCCTCGTGGCGCACCTCTACGACCTGCTGATGAACCGGATCTACGCCGACCCCGTCCTGCTGGGCCGTTACCCCAGCCTGCCGGTGTACGCCAGGCCCTGGCTGCGGTCCATCGGCCGCATTTCGGACGCCGACCTCCGCACCATCCACCAGCCGCTGGATTTCTACGGCCTCAACTACTACTTCCCGGTGAAAGTGGCGATCGGCCGCGGGGTGACGCCCATTCCCGCCGAACCGCAGGAAGCGGTTGTCACCCTGCCTTACCACGAGGTGGGCTACCCCGAACTTGACCACACCGGGTTCGGCTGGCCGGTGGCTCCCGGGCATTTAGGCATCCTGCTGAAGGAACTCCAGGACCGGTACGGCGACGCCCTGCCGCCCGTCTACATCACCGAAGGCGGTGCAAGCTTTCCCGAGCCGGACACCGTTGACGGCACACTCGGGGACGGGCAACGGGTGCAGTACCTGGCGAACCATCTGCGGGCGGCACTGGAGGCCACATCCCCGGGCGGCATCGCGTCCCGCGTGGACCTGCGGGGCTACTACGTCTGGACGCTGATGGACAATTTCGAATGGGCCGCCGGCTACTCACAGCGTTTCGGACTGGTGCACGTGGATTTCCGTACCCAGCAACGGACCCCGAAGCAGTCCTACTACTGGTACCAGGCCCTCAGCCGGGCAAGGAAGTCCAGGGAGGCCTAGGTTACTGGTTCTTGTTTGCCCGGTTGATCCGCTTGGCACGGTCAATTTCGTGCCGGAAGTACTTCTTGGCCCAGAACACGCCGGCCACCACGGCAACCACCACAAGCAGGAAAATAAGCCATCCCATGACGGACTCCTTTCAACGTTTTCAACAGTATCAGGGAGGTTAAAGCGAAAAGCCCCGCTGCACAGGCAGCGGGGCTTTTCTCTGGACTATCCGGCGCTCAGTCCGGATTCTCCATTGATCAGCAAGGACTACTTGATGATCTTGGTAACGCGTCCCGAACCAACGGTGCGGCCGCCTTCGCGGATAGCGAAGCCGAGGCCCTCTTCCATAGCGATCGGCTGGATGAGCGCAACGGTCATCTCAGTGTTGTCGCCGGGCATAACCATTTCCGTGCCCTCGGGCAGGGTGATAACGCCGGTAACGTCCGTCGTACGGAAGTAGAACTGCGGGCGGTAGTTGGAGTAGAACGGGTTGTGGCGTCCGCCTTCGTCCTTGGAGAGGATGTAGACGTTGGCCTCGAAGTCGGTGTGCGGGGTGATGGAACCCGGCTTGACGACAACCTGGCCACGCTCGACATCGTCGCGCTTCAGACCACGGAGCAGCAGGCCACAGTTCTCGCCGGCCCATGCTTCGTCGAGCTGCTTGTGGAACATCTCGATACCGGTAACCGTGGTCTTCTGGACCGGGCGGATACCGACGATCTCGACCTCGGAGTTGATGGCGAGGGTTCCACGCTCGGCGCGGCCCGTAACAACGGTGCCACGACCGGTGATGGTGAAGACGTCTTCGATCGGCATCAGGAACGGCTTGTCGCGGTCACGTACGGGGTCCGGAACGGACTCGTCGACAGCAGCCATCAGGTCCTCAACGGACTTGACCCACTCGGGGTCGCCTTCCAGGGCCTTCAGGCCGGAAACGCGAACGACGGGAGCGTTGTCGCCGTCGAAGCCCTGCGAGCTCAGGAGCTCACGAACTTCCATTTCCACGAGGTCGAGGAGTTCCTCGTCCTCAACCATGTCAGCCTTGTTCAGCGCGACCAGCAGGTAGGGAACACCAACCTGGCGGGCGAGCAGAACGTGCTCGCGGGTCTGAGCCATGGGGCCATCGGTAGCGGCAACCACGAGGATTGCGCCGTCCATCTGGGCAGCACCGGTGATCATGTTCTTGATGTAGTCAGCGTGACCGGGGGCGTCAACGTGTGCGTAGTGACGCTTCTCGGTCTGGTACTCCACGTGGGAGATGTTGATGGTAATACCGCGCTGACGCTCTTCGGGAGCAGAGTCGATCGACGCGAAGTCGCGCTTCTCGTTGAGATCCGGGTACTTGTCGTACAGCACCTTGGAAATGGCGGCCGTCAGCGTCGTCTTACCGTGGTCAACGTGACCGATGGTGCCGATGTTGACGTGCGGCTTAGTCCGCTCGAACTTTGCCTTTGCCACAGGTTCCTCCTAGAACGTTTTCAAATGGCTTGCCCTTCGGCCGCGCTTGTCGCGGCAGAAACTCAGGCAAGTCTACTTGGGGGCTTTGGTTTGGTGAAATTGCAGATTCAGGAACTAATACTAATCCCCTGAGCCTGTTCGTGCAGATGGCCGGGACTGGCCCTGCCGTTAGGGGCCGACCGGCCCCGGCCACCTGCACCGGCTGCGCTTTCCGTTTCCGGCCGGCGCACCCGAGGTGTTCGCTTTGAAAGTCCGGAAGGACTACTCGCCGCGGCTCTTCTGGATGATCTCGTCGGCAACAGCCTTCGGGACCTCGGCGTAGCTGTTGAACGTCATGGAGTACACAGCACGGCCCTGGGTCTTCGAGCGCAGGTCACCGATGTAGCCGAACATGCCGGACAGCGGGACGTGTGCACGGACAACCTTGACACCGGCTGCATCTTCCATGGACTGCATCTGGCCACGGCGTGAGTTAAGGTCACCGATAACGTCACCCATGTATTCCTCAGGGGTGCGGACCTCGACATCCATCAGCGGTTCAAGCAGGACAGGGTTCGCCTTCTTGGCGGCTTCCTTGAAAGCCATCCGGCCGGCGATCTTGAACGCCATTTCCGAGGAGTCGACATCGTGGTAGGCGCCATCGATCAGCGTCGCCTTGATGCCAACAACCGGGTAGCCGGCCAGCACGCCGTCGTTCAGCGCGTCCTGGATACCGGCATCAACCGACGGGATGTACTCGCGCGGAACGCGGCCACCGGTGACCTTGTTCTCGAACTCGTACAGCTCGCCCTCGGCCGTGTCGAGCGGTTCGATGGCGATCTGGACCTTTGCGAACTGGCCCGAACCACCGGTCTGCTTCTTGTGCGTGTAATCGTGGCGTTCCACGGCACGCTTGATGGTCTCGCGGTAAGCAACCTGCGGCTTGCCCACGTTGGCTTCAACCTTGAACTCGCGGCGCATGCGGTCCACCAGGATGTCCAGGTGGAGCTCGCCCATGCCGGCGATGATGGTCTGGCCGGTGTCTTCGTTGAGGGACACCTGGAAGGTGGGGTCCTCAGCGGAGAGCTTCTGGATGGCCGTGGACAGCTTCTCCTGGTCACCCTTGGTGTTCGGCTCGATCGCCACGGAGATCACGGGCTCCGGGAAGCTCATGGACTCGAGGACGATCTGGTTGCTGGCGTCGCACAGGGTGTCACCGGTGGTGGTGTCCTTCAGGCCGATCGCTGCGTAGATGTGGCCTGCGGTAGCTGCCTCGACGGGCATTTCCTTGTTGGCGTGCATCTGGAACAGCTTGCCGATGCGCTCCTTCTTGCCCTTGGTGGAGTTGACCACCTGCGCACCGGATTCCACGTGACCGGAGTACACGCGGATGAAGGTGAGCTGGCCGAAGAAGGGGTGTGCCGCAATCTTGAACGCCAGGGCCGAGAACGGCTCGTCAGCGGACGGCTTGCGGGTCAGTTCCTTCTCTTCGTCCTTCGGATCGTGACCGATCATCGGAGGAACGTCGAGCGGGTTGGGCAGGTAGTCCACGACGGCGTCAAGCATCGGCTGGACACCGCGGTTCTTGAAGGCGGAGCCACAGAACACGGGGTACAGCTCGGAGTTGATGGTCATCTTGCGGATGCCGGCCTTGAGCTCGTCAATGCTGAGCTCTTCGCCTTCGAGGTACTTCTCCATGAGTTCTTCGGAGGACTCGGCAACGGTCTCAACGAGGGCCGCGCGGTACTCTTCAGCCTTCGCCTGAAGGTCAGCCGGGATCTCCTGGATCTCATACTTGGCACCCATGGTCACGTCGCCCTTGGCGTCGCCGGGCCACACCAGTGCGCGCATGTAGAGCAGGTCCACGACGCCGATGAAGTCGTTCTCGGCACCGATCGGCAGCTGCATGACCAGCGGCTTGGCACCGAGGCGGCTGATGATGGTGTCCACGGTGAAGTAGAAGTCCGCACCGAGCTTGTCCATCTTGTTGACGAAGCAGATGCGCGGGACGTTGTACTTGTCAGCCTGGCGCCACACGGTCTCGGACTGCGGCTCCACGCCTTCCTTGCCATCGAAGACGGCAACAGCACCGTCGAGGACGCGCAGGGAGCGCTCAACCTCAACGGTGAAGTCAACGTGGCCGGGGGTGTCGATGATGTTGATCTGGTTGTTTTCCCAGAAGCAGGTCACGGCGGCAGACGTGATGGTGATGCCGCGTTCCTTTTCCTGTTCCATCCAGTCAGTCGTCGAAGCGCCGTCGTGCGTTTCGCCGATCTTGTGGTTCACACCCGTGTAGAACAGGATGCGCTCGGTGGTAGTGGTCTTGCCGGCATCAATGTGGGCCATGATGCCGATGTTGCGGACCTTGCTAAGGTCGGTAAGCACGTCCTGTGCCACGGGGTCTCCTTTTGGGATGGACTACACGTTCGCCGCCGGCTCGGTTGAGCCGGCGGCGTCCGGGGAGTATTACCAGCGGTAGTGTGCGAAGGCCTTGTTGGACTCGGCCATCTTGTGGGTGTCTTCGCGACGCTTCACAGCGGCACCGAGACCGTTGGAGGCATCCAGGATTTCGTTCTGGAGGCGCTCGGTCATGGTCTTCTCACGGCGGGCCTTCGAGTAGCCCACCAGCCACCGCAGGGCGAGTGCGGTGGAGCGGCCCGGCTTAACCTCAACCGGAACCTGGTAGGTGGCGCCACCGACACGGCGGGAGCGGACTTCGAGGGAAGGCTTGACGTTGTCCATGGCCTTCTTCAGGGCGGCAACGGGGTCGCCACCGGACTTGGCGCGGGCACCTTCGAGGGCACCGTAAACGATGCGCTCTGCGGTGGACTTCTTGCCGTCAACCAGCACCTTGTTGATGAGCTGGGTTACCAGCGGGGAACCGTAGACCGGATCCGAAACGAGCGGCCGCTTGGGGGCCGGACCCTTGCGAGGCATATTACTTCTTCTCCATCTTTGCGCCGTAGCGGCTGCGGGCCTGCTTACGGTTCTTCACACCCTGGGTATCGAGGGCGCCACGGACGATCTTGTAGCGGACACCCGGGAGGTCCTTCACACGACCACCGCGAACGAGCACAATGGAGTGCTCCTGCAGGTTGTGGCCAACACCGGGGATGTAGGCGGTTACTTCAACGCCGCCGTTGAGGCGCACACGTGCCACCTTACGCAGAGCCGAGTTCGGCTTCTTGGGGGTGGTGGTGTAGACGCGGGTGCAAACACCGCGGCGCATCGGGCTGCCCTTAAGCGCGGGAGCCTTGGTCTTTGAGACCTTAGGCGTGCGGCCCTTGCGGACCAGCTGGTTAATCGTAGGCACTCTCGTGTTCTCCGTTTTATCCGGAACAGCCGTTTCCGGCTGCTCTCTTGTTGCGTTGCCCCGCCGCCCGGGCCTTGGAAGGAATCTCCGAAGGCGGCGAAGGCGAAGCCTTTAATAGTCGGATCCCATGCCGGCGACCTGACTCGCGTCAAAATGTCCCTAGGCATGCGAAAATGTGGCATACGTTGCACAAGAACCCTGCAAACCGGAAACGTCGCTCTGGTCCAGCCTTTCAGCTTGAACCGGCGCTCTCATCCACTGCCACAATAACAATTGGTACCCAGTCTAGCATGGACGGCCTCCATGCCTTAATCGGGCCCGCTCCCCCAACTGGCCCGCAGTTGTTGTCGTTTTGGAGCCTCAAAAGGACAACAACTGCGAGCCAGTTGGTTTAAAGCCGGAAGCCCCGCCTCCCCTGCCGTGCAGCAGGGTGAGACGGGGCCCGGCCCAGGCTTCCGTTTACCGGAAGTCGTTGCCCAGGTCGTAGTCATCCAGCGGGATGGCGTGGAACTCAGGAGCTCCGTCGCCGCCCAGGGTGTCGTACGAGAAGTCGCTGAACGCGCTCGGGCCAGTGAACAGGTTGGCCTTTGCTTCCTCAGTCGGCTCCACCGTGATCTCGGTGTAGCGCGGGAGGCCCGTGCCGGCCGGGATCAGCTTACCGATGATGACGTTCTCCTTGAGGCCCAGCAGCGGGTCGCTCTTGCCTTCCATGGCCGCCTGCGTGAGGACGCGGGTGGTCTCCTGGAAGGAAGCTGCGGACAGCCAGGACTCGGTGGCCAGCGATGCCTTGGTGATACCCATGAGCTCGGGACGTCCGGAAGCCGGAGTCTTGCCCTCGGATACAACGCGGCGGTTGGCGTCTTCGAACCGGGCACGCTCTGCCAGCTCACCGGGGAGCAGGTCGGAGTCGCCGGACTCGATGACCGTGACGCGGCGCAGCATCTGGCGGACGATGACTTCCACGTGCTTGTCGTGGATGCCAATGCCCTGGCTGCGGTACACGCCCTGGACCTCGTCCACCAGGAACTTCTGTGCAGCACGGGGACCCATGATGCGCAGGACCTGCTTGGGATCGACAGGACCGTTGATCAGCTTCTGGCCGACAGTGACGTGGTCGCCGTCTTCGATCAGCAGGCGAGAACGGCGCAGGACCGGGTACGCGATCTCTTCGGTTCCGTCATCCGGGGTGATGACCAGGCGCATCTGCCGCTCGGACTCTTCGATGGTGATACGGCCGGCCGCTTCGGCGATCGGCGCAACACCCTTCGGAGTACGGGCTTCGAAGAGCTCCTGGATACGGGGCAGACCCTGGGTGATGTCGTCGCCGCCACCGGCGGACACTGCACCACCGGTGTGGAACGTACGCATGGTCAGCTGGGTACCGGGCTCGCCGATGGACTGTGCGGCGATGATGCCGACGGCCTCGCCGATGTCCACGGTCTTGCCGGTGGCCAGCGAACGGCCGTAGCACAGGGCGCAGGTGCCGACGCTGGACTCACAGGTGAGCACGGAGCGGACCTTGACCTCGGTGATGCCTGCCTTGAAGAGCTCGTCGATGACGACGTCGCCGCAGTCGGTGCCGGCGGCTGCGAGGACCTTGCCCTCGGAGTCCACGACGTCGACAGCCAGCGTACGTGCGTAGGCGCTGTTCTCGACGTTCTCGTCCAGGACCAGCTCGCCGTTGGAGTCGGCGACGGCGATCGGCGTGACCAGGCCGCGCTCGGTGCCGCAGTCCTCTTCGCGGACGATGACGTCCTGGGACACGTCCACCAGACGACGGGTCAGGTAACCCGAGTTGGCGGTACGCAGGGCGGTATCGGCGAGGCCCTTACGGGCACCGTGCGTGGCGATGAAGTATTCCAGCACCGACAGGCCCTCACGGTAAGAGGACTTGATCGGACGCGGGATGATCTCACCCTTCGGGTTGGCCACCAGGCCACGGATACCCGCGATCTGGCGGACCTGCATCCAGTTACCACGTGCACCGGAGGACACCATTCGGTTGATGGTGTTCATCGGGGACAGGCTTTCACGCATCACGGAAGCGATGTCGTTGGTGGCCTTGTTCCAGATCTCGATGAGCTCCTGGCGGCGCTCGTCGTCGTCGATCAGGCCCTTGTCGTACTGGCCCTGGATCTTCGCGGCGCGCTCTTCGTACCCGGCAAGGATTTCCGGCTTGGCAGCCGGGACCTCGATGTCGGAGATGGCGACGGTGACACCGGAACGGGTGGCCCAGTAGAAGCCGGCATCCTTCAGGTTGTCCAGCGTGGCAGCCGTGACGACCTTCGGGTAGCGCTCGGCGAGGTCGTTGACGATACGGGACAGTTCGCCCTTGTCGGCAACAGCCTCAACCCAGGGGTAGTCCTCGGGCAGGGTCTCGTTGAAGAGGACCTGGCCCAGGGAGGTCTGGACGAGTGCGGGCTGACCCGGCTCCCAGCCTTCCGGTGCTTCCCAGCCGGCGTACGGCACGAAGCCTTCCAGCCGGATCTTCACCTGGGAGTTCAGGTGCAGCTCGCGGGCGTCGAACGCCATGATGGCCTCGGACACCGAGCCGAAGACACGGCCTTCACCGGCCGAACCCTTCCGCTTGGTGGTCAGGTGGTAAAGGCCGATGATCATATCCTGCGAGGGCAGGGTGACCGGGCGTCCGTCGGACGGCTTCAGGATGTTGTTCGAGGACAGCATCAGGATGCGGGCCTCAGCCTGGGCCTCGGGGCTCAGCGGCAGGTGCACTGCCATCTGGTCGCCGTCGAAGTCGGCGTTGAAGGCGCCACACACCAGCGGGTGCAGCTGGATGGCCTTGCCTTCAACAAGCTGGGGCTCGAACGCCTGGATACCCAGGCGGTGCAGGGTAGGTGCACGGTTGAGCAGCACCGGGTGTTCGGTGATGATCTCTTCGAGCACGTCCCACACCTGGGGACGGTAACGCTCCACCATCCGCTTGGCCGACTTGATGTTCTGGGCGTGGTTGAGGTCAACCAGGCGCTTCATCACGAACGGCTTGAAGAGCTCCAGCGCCATCTGCTTGGGCAGGCCGCACTGGTGCAGCTTCAGCTGCGGGCCAACGACGATGACCGAACGGCCGGAGTAGTCGACGCGCTTGCCGAGCAGGTTCTGGCGGAAACGGCCCTGCTTGCCCTTGAGCATGTCGCTCAGGGACTTCAGCGGACGGTTGCCCGGACCCGTGACGGGACGGCCGCGGCGGCCGTTGTCGAACAGGCTGTCAACAGCTTCCTGAAGCATGCGCTTCTCGTTGTTGACGATGATCTCCGGGGCGCCAAGGTCAAGCAGTCGCTTGAGGCGGTTGTTCCGGTTGATCACGCGGCGGTACAGGTCGTTGAGGTCGGAGGTCGCGAAGCGGCCACCGTCCAGCTGGACCATCGGGCGCAGTTCCGGCGGGATCACCGGGACGGCGTCGAGGACCATGCCGAGCGGGCTGTTGTTGGTGGTCAGGAACGCGTTGACCACCTTGAGGCGCTTGAGGGCGCGGGTCTTGCGCTGGCCCTTGCCGTTGGCGATGACGTCGCGCAGCAGGTCGGACTCGGCCTGCATGTCGAAGTTCTCAAGGCGCTTCTTGATGGCTTCGGCACCCATGGAGCCTTCGAAGTACATGCCGTAGCGGTCGCGCAGCTCGCGGTACAGGCCTTCGTCACCTTCGAGGTCGGCGACCTTCAGGTTCTTGAAGCGGTCCCAGACCTGCTCGAGGCGCTCGATGTCGGCGTCCGCGCGCTTGCGGACGTTGGCCATCTGGCGATCGGCGGAGTCGCGGGCCTTCTTCTTGTCGGCAGCCTTGGCGCCTTCGGCCTCCAGGCGTGCGATTTCGCCCTCGAGGTCACGGGCGATGGCAGCGATGTCCGAGTCGCGGTTGTCGATCAGCTGCTTCTTCTCGATGTCGTGCTCAACCTGCAGGTTGGGCAGTTCCTCGTGGCGGGCAGCTTCGTCGACGCTGGTGATCATGTAGGCGGCGAAGTAGATGACCTTTTCGAGGTCCTTCGGTGCCAGGTCAAGGAGGTAGCCCAGGCGGGACGGAACACCCTTGAAGTACCAGATGTGCGTGACCGGTGCGGCCAGCTCGATGTGGCCCATGCGCTCACGGCGGACCTTGGCGCGGGTGACTTCAACGCCACAACGCTCACAGATGATGCCCTTGAAGCGCACGCGCTTGTACTTGCCGCAGTAGCATTCCCAGTCGCGGGACGGGCCGAAGATCTTCTCGCAGAAGAGGCCGTCCTTCTCGGGCTTGAGCGTGCGGTAGTTGATGGTTTCCGGCTTCTTAACCTCGCCGTACGACCAGCCGCGGATGTCTTCCGCGGTGGCGAGGCCGATCTGCATGAGGCCGAAGGAGGATTCGCTGGACATATGGTCCCTGTTCTCTCTTGTTCTCTAAATTCTGAAGTCTTGGTGCGGGATGAGGGAGGTCAGGTTCGACGGCGGGTGGGCACCCGCCGTCGAAACCCCACCTGCTAGACCTCTTCTACGGAGCTGGGCTCTGCACGAGACAGATCGATGCCCAGTTCCTCCGCAGCCGTGAAGACTGCGTCATCAGAGTCACGCATTTCAATTGTGGTTCCGTCCGTGGAGAGCACTTCCACGTTCAGGCACAGCGACTGCATTTCCTTGATCAAGACCTTGAAGGATTCAGGAACACCCGGCTCCGGGATGTTCTCGCCCTTGACAATGGCCTCGTAGACCTTCACGCGGCCGTGGATGTCATCGGACTTGATGGTCAGGAGTTCCTGGAGCGTGTAGGCGGCGCCGTAGGCTTCGAGCGCCCACACTTCCATTTCACCGAAGCGCTGGCCACCGAACTGCGCCTTACCACCCAGCGGCTGCTGCGTGATCATGGAGTACGGGCCGGTGGAGCGGGCGTGGATCTTGTCGTCCACCAGGTGGTGGAGCTTCAGGATGTACATATAGCCGACCGAGATCGGATCCGGGAACGGCTCGCCGGAGCGGCCGTCGAACAGGCGGGTCTTGCCGGAGGAGTTGATCAGGCGGTCGCCGTCGCGGGTCACGTTGGTGGAGTCCAGCAGGCCCGTGATTTCCTCTTCGCGGGCACCGTCGAACACCGGCGTGGCAACAGTGGTGGGACCACTCTCGCGCGGCAGGTTCGGCAGCTGCTTGACCCACTCGGGCTCGCCTTCGATCTTCCAGCCGGTCTTGGCAACCCAGCCGAGGTGCGTTTCGAGCACCTGGCCCACGTTCATACGGCCCGGGACACCCAGCGGGTTCAGGACGATGTCAACGGGGGTGCCGTCGGCAAGGAAGGGCATGTCCTCGACCGGGAGGATCTTGGAGATAACACCCTTGTTGCCGTGGCGGCCGGCGAGCTTGTCGCCGTCGGTGATCTTGCGCTTGGCAGCCACGTAGACGCGGACCAGCTGGTTGACGCCCGGGGGCAGCTCGTCGTCGTTGTCGCGGTCGAAGACGCGGACGCCGATGACGGTGCCGGACTCGCCGTGGGGCACCTTGAGGGAGGTGTCACGGACTTCGCGGGACTTCTCGCCGAAGATGGCGCGCAGCAGGCGCTCTTCCGGGGTCAGTTCGGTTTCACCCTTCGGGGTGACCTTTCCGACCAGGATGTCGCCGGCTTCGACCTCGGCACCGATGTGGATGATGCCGCGCTCGTCCAGGCCTGCCAGGACTTCCTCGGACACGTTGGGGATGTCACGGGTGATTTCCTCGGCACCGAGCTTGGTGTCGCGGGCATCGATCTCGTGCTCCTCGATGTGGATGGAGGAAAGGACGTCCTCGGCAACGATGCGCTGCGAGAGGATGATGGCGTCCTCGAAGTTGTGGCCTTCCCAGGACATGAAGGCCACAAGCAGGTTCTTGCCGAGGGCCAGTTCACCCTGGTCCGTTGCCGGGCCGTCGGCGATGATGCCGCCGACTTCCAGGCGCTGGCCTTCGTTTACCAGGACACGGTGGTTGTAGCAGTTGCCCTGGTTGGAGCGGGCGAACTTGTTGATGCGGTAGTTGGTTTCCGTGCCGTCGTCGTTGAGCATGATGACGAGCTCGGCCGAAACCTCGGTGACCACACCGGCCTTCTTGGCGATGACGACGTCGCCGGCGTCAACGGCTGCGGCGCGCTCCATGCCGGTACCCACGAACGGGGCCTCGGAACGGACCAGCGGCACGGCCTGGCGCTGCATGTTGGCACCCATGAGTGCGCGGTTGGCGTCGTCGTGCTCGAGGAACGGGATCAGGGCCGTTGCCACGGACACCATCTGGCGCGGGGAAACGTCCATGAACTCGACGTCCTCGGCGGGAACCAGGACGGGCTCGCCGCCACCACCGCGGGCACGGACCAGGACGGTCTCTTCGGCGAAGCGGCTGTTCTCGTCCAGCGGCGCGTTGGCCTGGGCGATCAGCACCTCTGCTTCGTCGTCGGCCGTCAGGTACTGCACGTCGTCGGACACGACGCCGTCCTTGACCTTGCGGTACGGGGTCTCGATGAAGCCGAACGGGTTGATGCGTCCGTAGGATGCCAGCGAGCCGATCAGACCAATGTTCGGGCCTTCAGGGGTTTCGATGGGGCACATACGTCCGTAGTGGGACGGGTGAACGTCACGGACTTCCATGCCGGCACGGTCACGGGACAGACCACCGGGGCCAAGGGCCGACAGGCGGCGCTTGTGGGTCAGGCCCGAGAGCGGGTTGTTCTGGTCCATGAACTGGGACAGCTGGGACGTTCCGAAGAACTCCTTGATGGCTGCCACCACGGGGCGGATGTTGATCAGGGTCTGCGGGGTGATGGCCTCGACGTCCTGGGTGGTCATACGCTCGCGGACGACGCGCTCCATACGGGACAGGCCGGTGCGGACCTGGTTCTCGATGAGCTCGCCGACAGCGCGGATGCGGCGGTTGCCGAAGTGGTCGATGTCGTCGATCTCGACGCGCAGGTCCACTTCCTGGCCATCGCGGGTGCCCTTGATGGTCTTCTCGCCGGCGTGCAGCGCAACGAGGAACTTGATCATGGCAACGATGTCTTCCACGTGCAGGACGGAGGCTTCCTTGTCGCCAAGGGAGCGGTCGATGCCCAGCTTGCGGTTGATCTTGTAGCGGCCAACCTTGGCCAGATCGTAGCGCTTGGAGTTGAAGTACAGGTTGTCCAGCAGGGACTGGGCAGCCTCGACGGTGGGCGGCTCGCCCGGACGCAGCTTGCGGTAGATGTCCAGCAGCGCGTCTTCGCGGGTCTCGGTGGCGTCCTTCTCCAGCGTGGCGCGCATGGAGTCGTACTGGCCAAACTCCTCGAGGATCTGGCCTTCGGTCCAGCCGAGGGCCTTCAGCAGCACGGTGACGGACTGCTTGCGCTTGCGGTCGAGGCGCACGCCAACCTGGTCGCGCTTGTCGATCTCGAGCTCGAACCAAGCACCGCGGGACGGGATGATCTTGGCGGTGAAGATGTCCTTGTCACTGGTCTTGTCAGCGGCGCGCTCGAAGTAGGCGCCCGGGGAACGGACCAGCTGGGAGACGACGACACGCTCGGTGCCGTTGACCACGAAGGTGCCCTTCTCGGTCATCAGCGGGAAATCGCCCATGAACACGGTCTGCTGCTTGATTTCGCCCGTGTTGTTGTTCATGAACTCGGCCTTGACGTACAGCGGAGCGGAGTACGTTGCGTCCCGGTCCTTGCACTCGGCCATGGTGTACTTGGGGTCGGCGAACTCCGGGTCGGAGAAGCTCAGGGACATGGTGCCCTGGAAGTCCTCGATCGGGGAGATCTCTTCGAAGATGTCCGACAGGCCGGACGTGGTGGCGACGCTGAGATCGTTTTCTTCGACAGCCTTTGCTACGCGTGCCTGCCAGCGCTCGTTGCCGACCAGCCAGTCGAAGCTGTCCGTCTGCAGGGCAAGCAGATTCGGAACGTCAAGAGGTTCGTGAATCTTTGCGAATGAAAGCCGGCGAGTGGCACCATCAGTGCTGTCGGCGGTGTTAGCGGTTTCGTTATTAGAGGTGCTCGAGGCGACCAAGAGGGATCCTTCCACAGACCTTCAGGCGTTTTCAGATCTCCCCCGCTGTGCACCCTGCGGACTGAATCCGCAGCGCTACCATCCGGTTCCGCTATATGACCCGGGGCCCTTACCGGCTACGCTGTGCTGTTGTCACGGCACAGCGATTGCCAGCTGCCAGGCGAAGCCCACCGCTATATGAAGGCTGAAGGTAAACAGGGAAGACGCAAATATCTACGATACGGCAAAACCGCCTACGTGTCTACCCCACATCCGCCCGGAATGCAAGCACTTGTTTTTCGCCCATTTTCCAGCTTCCTCCGCCTGCCGGCCCGCCGCGGAATGCACATGCCAGGCGAGGCGTTTGAATAGATAGGTGACCTGGGTCACGGTAGCCTTGGTGGCCTACATCGGATCAGAGCGGAAGTAACAACCATGGGCAACTCTCCTGACAACAGCGACGTTGTAATCCTCGGCGCGGCACGCACTCCCACCGGGCGGATCAACGGACAGCTGGCAAGCTTTACCGCCGTGGACCTGGGCGCCCACGCCATCAAGGGGGCATTGGACGCCAGCGGGGTGGACGCCGGAGACGTCGAAGCGGTCATCATGGGCCAGGTCCTGCAGGCCGGCGCAGGCCAGAACCCTGCCCGGCAAAGCGCCATCGGGGCCGGCATCGGCTGGAACGTCCCCGCGGTAACGGTCAATAAGGTCTGCCTTTCCGGCCTGACCGCTGTCATCGACGCTGCGCGGATGATCCGCACGGGTGAGGTCTCCGTGGTGGTCGCGGGGGGCCAGGAGTCAATGAGCCGGGCACCGCACCTTCTTCCGGGATCACGGCAGGGCTGGGCGTACGGTTCCATCCAGGCCCTGGACGCCGCCGCCCACGACGGCCTCACGGACGCGTTCGACGGGCAGTCGATGGGCCTGTCCACCGAGACCCGCAACCTCACCCTGGGCATAGACCGGACGTCCCAGGACAACGTGGCAGCCCAGTCGCACCAGCGCGCGGCGCTGGCCGCGAAGAACGGAACGTTCGACGACGAGATCGTCTCCATCAGCGTCAAGCAGCGCAAGGGTGACCCCGTGGTGGTGGACACCGACGAAGGCGTCCGGCCCAACGCCTCCATCGAATCCCTGGCAGGCCTCCGCGCAGCCTTCGTCACCGACGGCACCATCACCGCCGGCAACTCCTCTCCCCTGTCCGACGGCGCTGCCGCCCTGGTGCTGACCTCCCGCGGCTACGCCGAGCAGCACGGCCTGGAGTACCTGGCCGTGGTGGGAAAGCCGGGGCAGGTGGCCGGCCCGGACAACTCACTGCACTCCCAGCCCTCCAACGCGATCATGAACGCCCTCCACAAGGCCGGTTGGAGCACCTCCGACCTTGACTTCATCGAGATCAACGAAGCGTTCGGTTCCGTGGCCGTCCAGTCGCTCAAGGACCTGGACTACCCGCTGGAGAAGTGCAACATCCACGGCGGCGCCATCGCCCTGGGCCACCCCATCGGTGCATCCGGGGCCCGGCTGGCAGTCCATGCAGCCCACGAGCTCAAGCGCCGTGGAACGGGCAGGGCCGCCGTGTCGCTGTGCGGGGGCGGCGGGCAGGGCGAGGCCCTCCTGCTGTACCGCGACTGATGGCGGGCCACGCGCAAAACGCAACGGACGGCGTCGGGCGGGAACGTTTCCTGGCCGACGCCGCCGCGCGCGGCCTCGAGGTTGAGGTGGTGGAACGGCCCGCGGCCAGGAGCCTGGAGGAGGCAGCCGGGATCCTGGGGATCCGGCCGGCTGACATCGTCAAGTCGCTGGTGGTGAAACACAAGGACGGGACGTTCCTTTTTGCCCTGATCCCCGGTGACCGGCAGATCTCCTGGCCCAAGCTGAGGGCCTTGGTGGGCGTCAACAAGCTCTCGCTGCCGCCGGCGGATGTGGCACTGGACGCCACGGGGTACGAGCGCGGCACCATCACTCCGCTGGGCAGCACGCACCCGTGGCCGGTGTACGCGGACGCCACCATCACAGGCCGCCGGATCTCGATGGGCGCGGGCGCCCACGGCTACAGCGCCTTTGTGGACGCCGACTCCCTGACGACGGCACTGGCCGCGGTGGTGGCAGACATCTCCGACCCCAACTGACTGGCAGTTGTTGTCGTTATGGGCCTCCTAAACGGCAACAACTGCGAGCTAGTTAGGCGAGGTTAAGCAGAAAACCCCGCCCAACTGCCTGGCAGTTGGACGGGGTTTTCCAGGAGTATGCGCTGTTACTTGAGGGTAACGGTGGCGCCTGCAGCCTCGAGCTGCTCCTTGGCCTTCTCGGCGGTCTCCTTGTTGGCGCCTTCGAGGACAGCCTTGGGGGCACCGTCAACCAGGTCCTTGGCTTCCTTGAGGCCGAGGGAGGTGATGGCGCGAACTTCCTTGATGACTGCGATCTTCTTGTCGCCGGCAGCTTCGAGGATGACGTCGAAGTCGGTCTTCTCTTCAGCCTCTTCTGCAGCGCCGCCGGCAGCGGGGCCAGCAACAGCAACAGCAGCAGCGGTAACTTCGAAGGTCTCTTCGAAGAGCTTGACGAACTCGGAGAGCTCGATGATGGTCAGTTCCTTGAAAGCTTCAATGAGCTCTTCGTTGGTGAGCTTCGCCATGGTAGGCGTCCTTCCTGTTGTTGGCAGTCCGGCACTGGGCCGGACCACCGGAGTCTGGTGGGGTAAAGAGAATTAGTTCTCTTCGGCAGCGGGAGCTTCGGCGGGAGCCTCAGCTTCGGCGGGAGCTTCTTCAGCGGCGGGCGCTTCGGCTGCTGCCGGTGCACCGTTCTCTTCTTCAAGCTTGAGGCGCAGTGCGTCGATGATGCGTGCAGCTGCGGCGGCGGGCGCCTTGAGGACGCCTGCAACCTTGGCGAGCTGCAGCTCGCGGGACTCGAGGGCTGCCAGTGCGGCAACCTCACTGGCGTCCAGAGCCTTGCCCTCGAAGTAACCGGTCTTGATGACCAGCTGCTTGTTGGCCTTGGCAAAATCCGTCAGGCTCTTGGCAGCGGCAACTGCGTCACCCTTGATGAACGCGATTGCAGTGGGGCCGGCAAGCTGGCCGTCGAATGCTTCGACGCCGGCTTCCTTGGCTGCAATGGCGGTCAGGGTGTTCTTGACGACCGCGAACTTGGTGTCCTGGCCGAGAGAAACACGCAGCTGCTTGAGCTGTGCAACGGTGAGCCCGCGGTATTCGGTCAGGACAGCGGCGTTCGATTCCTTGAAATCGTTAGTGATCTCAGCTACTGCTGAAACCTTGGTAGGCGTTGCCATAACCCTCCTTCCGGGGATAGTGCCGGTATTCGACGGTCCCCGCTCAAGAGAGCTAAAACTAAAAACGCCCCGCGCAGATGCACGGGGCCTGGCTCAACACGGTTGTCCGTGGAGCGTAGCTTCGTTCACCTGCGCCGGCCGCCCTGCGTAGAGGGTCCTTCGTCCGGAAAGCCACTGCGTCCCCCGAGCAGGGCTGCAGAGGTGAGCCATGCTTGGAAGAGTGGATTTCCATAAAACCGACGGTCTTTGGTGCTCCCAGTCTACGGGAGCCCCGGCGCTCCACCAAATCGGGCGTCAGCTGCTGGAGCGGGTGTGCAGCTTGGGAAGCTCTTTCTGCCAGATGCCGGTCACGCCGGCAGTGTGGAAACCCAGCTGCTGGTTGACCGTCAGGAGGTACCGGTTCTCCGGCGCGTTCCACGTGTAGATCACCCGCGCGTCGGGAAACTGCTCCGTCAACCGCTCCATGTTGGCCACCTTGATCAGCAGGCCGAGCTTGTTCCCGCGGTGCTCCTGGAGGACCAGGGTGTCGTCCTGGAAGACGACGTCGGTGCGGTGCGCCAGGACGGTAATGGTAGTGAGGCCCACCAGCGCACCGGACGCGAGGTGCTCGACGGCGGTGACCACCGTCCGCCTGCCCTGCGCTATGGCCACGTCCTCGGCTTCGCGGAGGATGCCGCCGTCGAACACCATGTCCTGCTCAACCGGCACGTCCAGTGACGGGTCCACGTCCGCGCCGGCCTGGTTTTCCAGGGCAGCGACGGCCTCCAGCCAGCGGTCCGGGCAGCGGTCGGTCCAGTGGTGAAGCCTGTAGCGGCCGTTGTTGGCGTTTTCCGCTTCGGCCTGCAGGTCCGCCACGAGTTTCGAATCCAGCGGCAGCGCGCAGGAACTGAACTGCTCGATGTGCTGGAGCGTGTACCCCCTCTTCTGCGCAAACTCCACCTCGCGGCTTTCCAACGGGACGAAGCCCTGCCCGGAGCCGGGGACCAGCTGGGCCTGCTCGAACTCGTGCAGGGAGGCGCCCGGGTGGTTGGTGTCCACCAGGATCATGGTGCGCCCCTCCCCGCGCGCCAGGTGTTCGGCAGCCTCGAGCAGGCGGCGCCCCACGCCCTGGCGCTGGAACTCCGGGAGGATGTCCAGGGTGAACTCGGCCAGGTCCAGGTGGTCTGTCATGGGGAGGGCGATATCCACAGTTCCAACGATTTCGCCATCCACTTTGGCGACCAGGATGAGCTGGCGTTCATAGGGGTCCTCAAACTCGAGGAGCTTTTCCAGCGGCCCGTAGGCGAGGTCGTCACTGCCCCACGTGGCCATTCTGACTTTACGTCCCACTTCGACGGCGGCCAGGAAGTCGGCGGCGTCCGGCGCGTCCAGCGAATCGGGTATCCAGAGCTGCTCGATCTTTACGTCTATTGCCATAGGGGCATCATCCCAGCCGTTTCTGCCACTCACCCTCATACCCTGCAGGTTTGAATCCAAGCGCGATATTTATCGCCAGCATATGCTGGTTTTCGTTGGCGTTCCACGTCAGCACGGTGTTCGCCGACGGCCACTTGTCCTGCGCGCGGCGGAGGTTTTCGACCTTGACCAGCATGCCCAACCGGTGTCCCCGGTGCCCGCCGGACACCAGGGTGTCCTGTTGCAGGATGACGCCGGGAACCTCGGGACGCCAGTTGAGCACCGTATAGGCAACGAGTTCGCCGGTGGTCCGGTGACGAGCCGCGGCCACGAGGGCCTGCACACCGCTGCGGGCAAGCATCTCCTCGCCCCGCCGGACCCGGTCGGCGTCCCAGATCTCGCCTTCCCAGTCCATTCCGGCGGTGGGGACGTCAACGCTCATCCTCGCATTGAGCCGGGCATAGCTGTCCACCAGCTCCGGCGGGCACGAGTCAGCCCAGCCCACCAGCGTGTAATCCGGCGAATGGGCCGCAGCCGACGCTTCCAGTTCCGCGAGCCGGTCCGGCGGGACCGGGAGGGTAAGGCGGCTGGATATTTCCACCTGTTCCAGCTCGTAGCCGCAGGCAGCGGCGAAGGCTGTCGACGGGTCGTCGGCGGGCAGGTTCCCCGCGCCGGACTTCGCCGGCAGCAGCGGCCCGCTCCGGTCGGCGGCAGGCGCGGGGATCTCGAAGTAGCCGTCCAGCGATGTCCGGTTGTTCCTTTGCGCCACAGCCTCGGCGTGGTGCAGGAGCTGCCGGCCCAGGCCGCGGCGCCTGAAGGCCGGCACTACCAGCACGTTGACCCCGGCGGTGGCCAGGTTCTCCCGGAGCGGCAAGGTCACGGAGCACATGCCGACCGTCTCCCCGCCGATCCTGCCCACAAAGAGGTGCCGGGCCTCGTACTCGGTGCCGCGCCAATGCTCCAGTTCCTCGGCGTACGTGTAGCCGCGGTCGAGGTTGCCCCACGTGTCCAGTTCGTGCGCGGCGCGCATCGCCACGCAGTCACGGAAGTCCCGGGAGTCTTCGGTTGCGTCAGCGGATGAAGGAACAACGACGGCGGAAATCACCAGGGCGTTCGGCTGCGTCATGCCCCCAGCCTAGCCAGCCGCCGGCGGCTGTCGAGGGCCGCAGCCGGTGGGGCAGGGTTAAAGCGGAAGGGACCGTCCGGCGGTGAGCCGGACGGTCCCTTCCTTGGTGCTTAAGGGCACCGAACGCTGTGAGGACTACGCCTCGATGAGCACCTTGGTGACGTTGGGGTCAACGGAGATGCCCGGGCCGAAGGTCGTGGCGACCGTGGCCTTCTGGATGTAGCGGCCCTTGGCAGCGGAGGGCTTCAGGCGGAGCACCTCTTCCAGTGCTGCAGCGTAGTTCTCGGCCAGCTTGGCGGCGTCGAACGAAACCTTGCCGATGATGAAGTGCAGGTTGGAGTGCTTGTCGACGCGGAAGTCGATCTTTCCACCCTTGATGTCGTTGACAGCCTTCGTGACGTCGGGGGTCACGGTGCCCGTCTTGGGGTTCGGCATCAGGTTACGCGGGCCCAGGACCTTACCGAGGCGGCCAACCTTGCCCATGAGGTCAGGGGTGGCAACGGCGGCGTCGAAGTCGGTCCAGCCACCGGCGATCTTTTCGATCAGGTCGTCGGAACCAACGAAGTCGGCGCCGGCAGCGATTGCTGCTTCGGCCTTGTCACCGGTGGCGAACACCAGGACGCGGGCGGTCTTGCCGGTGCCGTGGGGCAGGTTGACCGTGCCGCGGACCATCTGGTCAGCCTTGCGGGGGTCCACGCCGAGGCGGAATGCGACCTCAACGGTGGCGTCGAACTTGGACGGGTTGGTGTCCTTGGCGAGCTTCACTGCCTCGAACGGGGCGTAGAACTTCTCCGCCTCGATCTTGGCGGCTGCTGCCTCATATGCTTTGCTGCGCTTTGCCATGCTGCTTATTTCTCCTTGTGCAGTTGTGGTCTGCGGACCGCGCTGGGCCCTGCCACAGCCGGGGGTCCGGGTGTCGTTATCCGGCCCGGATGCCCGGCATTTCAATTGTTGTTGGTGCCGGTTGCCCGGCGGGTGAAAGCTGGAATCAGCCTTCGACGGTGATGCCCATGGAGCGGGCGGTACCGGCGATGATCTTGGCTGCACCTTCGAGGCTGGTGGCGTTGAGGTCTTCCATCTTGGTGGAGGCGATCTCGTTGACCTGGGCCTGCGTCAGCTTTGCAACCTTGACGGTGTGCGGGGTGGAGGAACCCTTGGCAACGCCTGCAGCCTTCTTGATCAGCTCTGCAGCCGGCGGGGTCTTGGTGATGAACGTGAAGGAACGGTCTTCGTAGACCGTGATTTCCACGGGGATGACGTTTCCGCGCTGGGCTTCCGTCGCAGCGTTGTACGCCTTGCAGAATTCCATGATGTTGACACCGTGCTGGCCAAGCGCAGGACCGATCGGCGGAGCCGGGTTAGCGGCACCTGCCTGGATCTGCAGCTTGATGAGGCCGGTGACCTTCTTCTTGGGAGCCAATGTAGGGTCCTTCTCTCAATAACGTCCTGGGACACAGGAGCGTGCCTCAGGTTTTTGGCCGCCATGGCGAGGCGGCCGGCCGTTCCGGAGCCGCTAAGCGGGCGGCGCCGGGACGAATTCTTGCGGTAATCAGATCTTGGTGACCTGGTTGAACGCCAGGGTGACCGGGGTCTCGCGTTCGAAGATGGAGACCAGCACAACGAGGGTCTGGGACTCGGGCTTGATCTCGGAGATCGTAGCCGGAAGGGTCTCGAACGGACCTTCCTTGACGATGACGGACTCGCCGACCTCGAAGTCGACGGCGACAGGGGCCTGGTTCTGCTTGTTGACCGGCTTGCCCTTCTCGGCCTGCTCTTCCTCGAAGACAGGGGCAAGCATGGAGAAGACCTCATCCAGGCGCAGCGGAACAGGGTTGTGGGCGTTGCCCACGAAGCCGGTGACGCCGGGGGTGTGGCGGACGGCGCCCCAGGAGGCGTCGGTCAGGTCCATGCGGACAAGGACGTAGCCGGGGATGCGGACGCGGTTGATGACCTTACGCTGGGCGTTCTTGATCTCGACCACTTCTTCCATGGGCACCTGGATTTCGAAGATGTAATCTTCCATGTCCAGGGTCTGGATGCGGGTCTCGAGGTTGGCCTTCACACGGTTTTCGTAGCCGGCGTAGGAGTGGATGACGTACCAGTCACCTTCCTGGCGGCGCAGCTTGGCCTTGAATTCCTCGGCGGGGTCGGCAGCCGTGGTGGCGGCGGCAGCGGCGAGGGCGTCGGTGGGCTCGTCGTCGGCTTCTTCAGCGTCGACGGCGGCGTCATCGGATTCGGGCGCGGAGGACTCAACCTCAGACTCATCACCGGCTTCTGCCGTGATGTCCGCGGACTCTTCCAGCTCAGTCTCGGTTACCCCGAGCTCCTGCTCAGACACTTGGTCTCCTGCTTCCTGATTGCCTAACATGCCTACTTAAATGGCTCAATTCCGCACGCCGTGTGTCTTCCTCGGGAATTCCGGGGTGAGCACGCAGCCTGCGGACCCTGCAGCCTTAGCTGTCCGTGGAGCCGGAACCGCCGAAGATCCAGCCGACAGCGGTTCCGAAACCGATATCCAGCAGGCTGACGATGACCATCATGATGGCCACGAACACCAGCACCACGAGCGTGTAATTGATCAGTTCCTTGCGGGTGGGTGCAACAACTTTCTTCAGTTCGCCGATGATCTGGCGGACGAAGAGTGCAATGCGGGCGAAGAAGTTTGCCTTGGCGTCCTTCTTAGCCGGGCGGCCCTTGGAGCTGCTGGCAGCTGTTTCGGTCACCTGGTCCTCGCTCATCTTTGCAATGCTGGATTACCCGGCCCTGATCGAACCATGGTTGCTGCGCTTGCCCCGGATTTTCGCCCGGGGCAGCTTGCGCAGGGCAGACAGGACTCGAACCTGCAACCTGCGGTTTTGGAGACCGCTGCGCTACCAATTGCGCCACTACCCTATGGAGTGAATTACTCCGATGACGAATCGCCTGCCCTAACTGGGGCGCACGTCATCATCCGTGTTTTCAACACCGGTGAACCAGTCTACGCAACTTCAACACGTTAGTAAAACCGGCCCGTCCCGGCCCTCCCGCACCGTGTTCCGGGCTGTCTGCCAGCGCAGTCATATTTCAGAACCGGCACCCCGGAGGGTCCGGTGAACAGCATAGAGTAGAACTCGTCGAATCCCACATTCCAGCCTTGTGGCTGCAAGCGAAGAACGGACCTGCCATGTCTGCCGCCCGCGTTTCCAAACGCATTTCCGCAATTGCCGAATCCGCAACCCTTGCCGTTGACGCCAAGGCGAAGGCGTTGAAGGCAGCTGGCCGGCCGGTGATCGGGTTCGGGGCGGGCGAGCCCGACTTCCCCACCCCGGACTACATCGTGCAGGCAGCCATTGACGCCGCAAGCCAGCCCAAGTACCACCGCTACTCCCCTGCCGGCGGGCTGCCGGAGCTGAAGAAGGCGATTGCCGAGAAGACGCTCCGCGACTCGGGCTACGCCGTCGACCCCTCCCAGGTGCTGGTGACCAACGGCGGCAAGCAGGCCGTTTACAACACCTTCGCCACCCTCGTGGATCCGGGCGACGAGGTCATCGTGCCCACCCCGTTCTGGACCACCTACCCGGAGGCGATCCGGCTGGCCGGCGGCCTTCCGGTAGAGGTCTTCGCCGGTCCCGAGCAGGACTACCTGGTGACTGTCGAGCAGCTCGAAGCAGCCGTGACGGACCGCACGAAGATCCTGCTGTTCGTGTCGCCGTCGAACCCCACAGGATCCGTGTACTCCCCTGAGCAGGTGGCCGAGATCGGCAAATGGGCCGCCGCGAAGGGGCTCTGGGTTGTCACCGATGAGATCTACGAGCACCTGACCTACGACGGCGTACCCTTCACCTCCATCGCAACCGCCGCTCCTGAGCTGGGCGACAAGGTGGTCATCCTCAATGGTGTGGCCAAGACCTACGCGATGACCGGCTGGCGGGTGGGCTGGATGATCGGCCCGGCCGACGTCATCAAGGCCGCCACCAACCTGCAGTCTCACGCCACCTCAAACGTCTCCAACATCCCGCAGGTCGCAGCCCTCGCCGCCGTGTCCGGGCCGCTGACGGCCGTCGACGAGATGAAGGTTGCCTTTGACCGCCGCCGGAAGGCCATCGTCGCCGGCCTGAACGCCATTGAAGGCGTGGAATGCCCGACGCCGAAGGGAGCCTTCTACGTGTACGCGGACGTCCGTGGGCTGCTGGGCAAGGAATTCCCGACGGCGTCCGGCACCGCCACACCTCAGACTTCAGCGGAGCTGGCATCCCTGATCCTCGACGAGGTTGAAGTGGCAGTAGTACCCGGCGAGGCGTTCGGCCCGTCCGGCTACCTCCGCCTGTCCTACGCCCTGGGCGACGAGGACCTTGCCACCGGCGTCCAGCGCCTGCAGGACTTCCTGGGCAAGGCCCAGTAACTTCCGCCGTCCCGGATGCGCTATCACTTTTGGTCCCTAAAACCGAGGCAGGTTCAAGGGGTCGTTGCAACACCTGAGTGATTGGGGTGTTGTTGTGGGTTTTGGTCGGCCTGAGCTGTTGCATTCGGTGGTGCGGGTTTTCTGG